>NZ_JBEZYN010000033.1:0-60195 GCF_040638605.1 Streptomyces sp. NPDC026092 | reverse complement strand
TTGCCGAACGACGCCGTCTCCGAGGTGAACCTGTCACCCGTCAGCTGCATACCGTCACCGGAGTCACCGGCGAACCGAATGATCACCCGATCGAGTCGGCGGACTTCCTTCTCGTCGCCGTGGTGGGGCGCCGCCGGGGCGCTGCGCTGCTCCCCGACCAGGGCCTCACCGGCCTCGCTACTGACCTGGCTGGTCACTGAACTGGACCTCCCTCGCGGCAAGGGTCTCTCCGCCAGAGGCGGGAGAGGGCTCGCGGGGCGGACGGAGATCCGCCCGGCCCCGTGGCCCACCCTACGACGGTGGGATGGCCCCTCCCGGGACTTCTCGCATCGTGGACCTCGTTTTGAGATGCCCTATTGCCATGAATCGTCACGTTCTGTCTCCCCCCAGAATCTTCCGGAAAGTCGCGTTCCGCTCGTTCTTTGGTCTTAGGTCCAAATCAAGCCATCTGACACAGTGTCAGATAAGCAGGTATTTATGAATTCAGGTAGGTCAGCACGGCGAGCACCCGGCGGTGATCCCCGTCACTCGGCGACAGGCCCAGCTTGAGGAAGATGTTGCTGACGTGCTTCTCCACCGCGCCGTCGCTCACGACCAGCTGTTTCGCGATCGCGGAATTGGTCCGGCCCTCCGCCATCAGGCCCAGGACCTCGCGCTCCCGCGGGGTCAGGTTCGCCAGGACGTCCTGCTTGCGGCTCCGGCCGAGCAGCTGCTGGACGACCTCCGGGTCGAGCGCCGTACCGCCCCTGGCCACCCGGACCACGGCGTCCACGAACTCGCGGACCTCGGCCACCCGGTCCTTCAGGAGATAGCCCACGCCCCGGCTGGATCCGGCCAGGAGCTCGGTGGCGTACTGCTCCTCCACGTACTGCGAAAGGACCAGGACCCCCACTCCCGGGAAATCCTTGCGCAACCGCACCGCCGCCCGGACGCCCTCGTCCGTGTGGGTCGGCGGCATCCGTACGTCCGCCACCACCACGTCCGGCAGCGCGTCCTCGCCCGCCAGCTCGGCCACGGTCTTGACCAGGGCTTCCCCGTCACCCACACCGGCGACGACGTCGTGCCCCCGGTCGGTCAGCAGCCGGGTCAGGCCCTCGCGGAGCAGCACTGAATCCTCGGCGATGACCACACGCACCCTGTCCGCCACGTCTTCCACGACCCTGAAGCCCCCATGTTCCGCTGATCGATCCGGGCTCCAGCATCGCACTCCACGGCCCCGTTGTGGGATATGCCGAAGACAGGGGCGACAGCCCGCCACACGCCGCGCGCGTGGGCGGTCGTCCCGCCGGGCGGATGACCCGCCCGGCGGGACGACCGCCCCTGCCGCTCCGACCGGAGGGCTCACGCCCTCCAGGGCAGCTCCGCCGTGATCGTCGTCGGACCGCCCGCGGGCGAGTCCACGGCCAGGATCCCGTCGACCGCGTCGAGCCGCTCCGTGAGCCCGGCGAGCCCCCGGCCCGCCGCCGTCTCCGCGCCGCCCCGGCCGTCGTCCCGCACCTGGAGCAGCAGCCGGTCGCCGACCCGCCACACGTCCACCCAGGCGCGCCGCGCCTCCGCGTGCTTGGACACGTTCTGCAGCAGCTCGGACACGGTGAAGTACGCGATGCCCTCGATCGCGGGCACCGGCCGGGACGGCAGGTCCACGTCGACCGAGACCGGGACCGCGCAGCGCGAGGCGACCGCGGACAGGGCCGCGTCCAGGCCCCGGTCGGTCAGGACCGCCGGGTGGATGCCCCGGGCCAGGTCCCGCAGCTCCTGCAGCGCCGTCTTCACCTCGCCGTGCGCCTCGTCGACCATCCGCGCCGCCGCCTTCGGGTCCTCCGCGAGCTTCTCCTTCGCGAGCCCCAGATCCATGGCGAGCGCGACGAGCCGGGCCTGCGCCCCGTCGTGCAGATCGCGCTCGATGCGGCGCAGATCGGCGGCGGCGGTGTCCACGACCACGCCCCGGTCCGACTCCAGCTCGGTGACGCGGTTCGCGAGCCGCGACGGGCCGAGCAGCCCCGAGACCATCAGCCGGTCCACCGAGGTCAGCGCGCGGATGATCCACGGCCCGACGAGCACGAACAGCAGGCCGACGGCGCTGGTCACGGCGATCTCGAAGGGGGAGTCCAGGTAGAAGGCGTGCGTCCGGTCGCCGTACAGCTGGATGCCGTCCTGCCCCGCGTACATCGGGAAGACCCACTGCCACAGCGGGTACGTGAACATCGCCCAGCCGTACATCCAGAAGGCCACCGAGACCGTGAAGGCGAAGATCGCCCACGGCATGTGAAGGAGCGCGTACAGCAGGTGCCGCCAGGACGCGCCGCTCTTGAGCGTCGCCCCCATCCACGAAAGGGCCCCGCCGGTACGGCCCCGGGCCGGCTCGGGCGGCGCCACGTCGAGACCGAGCAGCCCACGCGCCCGGGCCCGCTCCACGGCACCGAAGCCCCGGCAGAGCGCCAGGGCGCCGGCCAGGACCGGGATGCCGAGGAAGGTGACGAGGAGGCCGGCGCCCGCCGCGACGAGGGCGATGGAGAGGGAGAAGTAGACGCAGCTGAGCGGCAGCCCGATCACCAGGTAGCCGAACTCGCGCCAGGTACGGCCGGCGAACGGCGCGCGGATCGCGGCGGGAAGGCGGGAGGAGGCGGCCATCGCGGTGGTCCGTTTCTGCTCGGGAGTGAAGAGAGGAAGGGGAGAGACAAGGGGAAGCGGTACGACACAAGGTTTCCGCGCGAGCGGCCGCGGGACCATGAGGGAGGTGGGCCTCTCGGTGCGGGGGTTTTCCCTACCTAGGGGCGCGGCTGGGCACGCGGCCGGCCCGCCAACGCGGCGGCCCGGGCAGCGACGGAAGACCGCCCACCAACGAGACGGACCGGGCCCGCGACGGAACACCGCCGCTGCCCGGTCCGTATCCGCCAGGTCGCGTTACGCCCCCGTCGGCCGGCCTCGCCACGGCAGTTCCGCCGTGACCGTCGTCGGGCCGCCCTCCGGCGAGTCGAGGACGAAGAGCCCGTCGACCGCGCCGAGCCGCTCCGCGAGCCCCGACATTCCCGTACCGCCGTCGAGCCGCGCGCCGCCGCGCCCGTCGTCCTGGACCTGGAGGAGCAGCCGGTCGTCGCGCCGCCAGACGTCCACGGAGGCGGACCGGGCCCGGGCGTGCTTGGACACGTTCTGGAGCAGCTCGGAGACGGTGAAGTAGGCGATGCCCTCGATCGCCTCGGCGGGCCGCTCGGTCAGGTCGACCGTGACCTTCACCGGGACGGTGCACCGCGCCGCGATCGACGAGAGCGCCGCGTCCAGGCCCCGGTCGGTGAGGACGGCCGGGTGGATGCCGCGGGCGAGGTCGCGCAGCTCCTGGAGCGCGAGCTTCACCTCGCCGTGGGCCTCGTCGACCATCGCGGCCGCCGCCTCCGGGTCTTCGAGGAGCTTCTCCTTCGCCAGGCCGAGCCCCATCGCGAGCGCGACGAGCCGGGCCTGCGCGCCGTCGTGGAGGTCGCGCTCGATGCGGCGCAGATCGGCCGCGGCGGTGTCGACGACCACGCCCCGGTCGGACTCCAGCTCGGCGATCCGCCGCTCCAGCTCGTCCGAGGGCGACAGCAGCCCCCGCACCATGGCCCGGTCGGCGGTGGACAGGCCACGCGCCACGAACGGCAGCAGCGGCCAGAGCACGATCAGCGAGACGAGCGTGACGGTGAAGGTCACGATGCCCCAGGGCAGCCGGATGAAGCCGTACAGCATCGTCCGCCACGCCACCGGGTCCTTCAGCGCGGTCCACAGCCAGTTGAAGAATCCGTGCCGGCGGGGGAGCGGGCTGGGCTCGTCCACCCGTACGGAGAGCAGCGCGCGGGCCCTCGCCCGCTCGGACCGGCCGATCCCGCGCGCCCCGGCGAGGCCGAGCGCGAGCAGCGGCAGGCCGACGACCGTGACGGCCAGGCCCACGCCGATCGCGACCGCCACCACCGTGTAGACGAAGCCGACCAGGGTGGTCAGCAGATTGGAGAGAAGGAAGGAGATCTCCTTCCAGGTCTGCCGGCCGTAGGCGGGGCGGACGGGCGGCAGCGGGGTGTCGGTCTCGGCGCTCATGTGCCAAGCGTGCCGGTCGGCGGGCCCGGCCCGCCATGGGGTACGTAGGTGAAGGAGAGTAGGGGTAACCCCACCGTTCAGTCCGTGACACACCGCTTACGGGATCTTTAGCAGGGCCTAGACTCCCGTGCGTACAGAACGTGCGTGCAGATCACCAGAACGGGCAGGAAGCGAGGGGTGGACGTGCCGGATCCGACCGTGCGGGCGGGAATCGGACTCGCGGCGGACTACTTCGAGTCGTACTCCGTCGTGGGACTCCTCGCCGTCGTCGGCGTGCTCTTCGTCGCCGTGGCGTTCGGCGCGGGCCGGCTGCTGCGGCCGGTCGTCCCGACGCCGGAGAAGCTGCTGACGTACGAGTGCGGTGTCGACCCCGTGGGCGAGGGCTGGGCACACACCCAGGTCCGCTACTACGTGTACGCCTTCCTGTACGTGATCTTCGCCGTCGACTCGATCTTCCTCTTCCCCTGGGCGACCGTGTTCGCCGCGCCCGGGTACGGCGCGACGACGCTGGTCGAGATGTTCATCTTCCTCGGCTTCCTGGCCGTGGGCCTGCTCTACGCGTACAAGAAGGGCGTCCTGACATGGACGTGACCCCGACCCCGCTGCCGGCCCCGACGCTGGGCCCCTTGGCCCGCCTCGCGCCCGAGCCGATGAAGGTGGTCCTGAACTGGGGCCGCCGCTACAGCCTCTGGGTCTTCAACTTCGGCCTCGCCTGCTGCGCGATCGAGTTCATCGCCGCGTCGATGGCCCGCCACGACTTCATCCGGCTCGGCGTGATCCCCTTCGCGCCCGGGCCGCGCCAGGCCGACCTCATGATCGTCTCCGGCACGGTGACGGACAAGATGGCGCCCGCGGTGAAGCGTCTCTACGAGCAGATGCCGGAGCCCAAGTACGTCATCTCCTTCGGCGCCTGCTCGAACTGCGGCGGGCCGTACTGGGACTCGTACTCGGTAACCAAGGGCGTCGACCAGATCATCCCGGTCGACGTGTACGTGCCGGGCTGCCCGCCGCGTCCCGAGGCGCTGCTCCAGGGCATCCTCAAGCTCCAGGAGAAGATCGCACGCGAGTCGCTGGCGGCGCGGTACTCGGGCCCGTCGGTCGGCCAGCTGACCAGCGGCCTGGTGGCCGCGCCCGAGCCGGGCGGTGAGAAGTGACCGGGAACGCGTACGACGCCCTGCCCGAGGCCGTGACCGAGGTCTTCGGCGAGGAGGCGACGGCGGAGCGGGCGTACGACCTGCTGACGGTGGACGTCCCGGTCGGCTCGTGGATCGCGGCGCTGGAGATCGCGCGGGACAAGCTGGGCTGCACGTACTTCGACTGGCTGAGCGCGGTCGACGAGCCGGGCGTGGGCTTCCGCGTCTGCGCGCACGTCGTGGCCCTCGAAGGCCGCACGGTGCGTCGGCTCCTGGTACGGACGACGGTGAGCCACGAGGCTGCGGTGCTGCCGACGGCGGTGCCGATCTACGCGGGCGCGGAGTGGCACGAGCGCGAGACGCACGAGATGTTCGGCGTCGCGTTCACCGACCACCCGAACCTCGTACCCCTGCTCCTGCCGGAGAACTTCGAGGGCCACCCGCTGCGGAAGGACTTCGTCCTCGCGGCGCGCGTCGCGAAGGCGTGGCCGGGTGCGAAGGAGCCGGGGGAGCCTGCGGCGGGTGCGGACCACGGCGGCCCGAAGCGCCGCCAGATGCTTCCCCCGGGCGTCCCCGACCCCAACGACTGGGGCCCGATGAAGGGCCAACTCCCACCGGCCCCGGCCCGCCCGGCTCGGACGCCGCGTGCGGGTGCTGGCGCGGGCGCTGGAGCGGCCGCGGGTGCCGGGGCGGGTGCCGGTGCCGGTGCCGGTGCAGGCGTGGAGCGCCCGGTGCGCCGTGCCCGCACGGCCGCCGGGGGCTCGGCGAGCCAGGCCCCCGAGACGACGGCCCCGGCCGCGGAAGGCGCCCCGGAGGCCGCGGCCCCGGCGCGCCCGCCGCGGCGCAGCCGCTCGGCGGCGGAGGGCTCCGCGAGCCAGGCGGGCACGCCGGCCGAGGAGCAGGCGCCTGGCGCGGCCGAGGGCACCCCGGAGGCCCCGGCCCCGGCGGCCCGTCCGCCGCGCCGCTCCCGCAGTGCGGCCGACGGCTCCGCGAGCCAGGCGGGCACCCCCGAGTCGCCCGCCGCGCCGCCCCGCACCCGGAGCTCGGACGCGCCCTGGCACCACGCCCGCCCGGCGTTCGACGACGAGGCCGCCCAGGCCCCCGAGCCTGAGGCGGCACCGGAGGCCGACGCGGCACCCGCCCCCGAAGCGGATGCCGAAACGCGCCCCGACGCCGAGCCCACCGCCCCCGAGCCCACCGACACGAACCCCGACCCCGACACCGACGCCGACCCCACCCACCCCGCCGGAGGCGATCCCGCGTGAACGACGTACTGGACGTCGCCCTCCGGCTGCTCGTCGTCTTCGCCGTGTTCCTCGTGCTGCCCCTCGTCGTCGGGCAGACCGAGCACAAGGTCATGGCGCACATGCAGGGTCGCCTCGGCCCCATGTACGCCGGTGGGTTCCACGGGTGGGCCCAGCTCGTCGCCGACGGGGTCAAGTTCGCGCAGAAGGAGGACGTGGTCCCGGCCAACGCCGACCGCCGCGTCTTCCAGCTCGCGCCCGCCGTCGCCCTCCTCCCGTACCTCCTCGTTCTCGTCGCCATCCCCATCGGCCCGAGCGAAGGCGCCGTCGGCCAGGTCCTCGACGCCGGCATCTTCTTCGTGCTCGCGGTCATGGGCGTCGGCGTGCTCGGCAGCCTCATGGCCGGCTGGGCATCGGCCAACAAGTTCTCCCTGCTCGGCGGCCTGCGCACCGCCGCCCAGCTGCTCGCCTACGAGCTCCCGATGCTCCTCACCGCCGCCTCCGTCGCGATGGCCGCCGGCACGGTCTCCCTGCCCGGCATCCTGAACGCCTTCGAGTGGTGGTGGCTGCCCTGGCAGATCGTCGGCGCCCTCGTCTTCTTCGTCGCGGGCCTCGCCGAGCTGCAGCGCCCGCCGTTCGACATGCCGGTCGCCGACTCGGAGATCATCTTCGGCGCGTACACCGAGTACACCGGCCTCCGGTTCGCGCTCTTCCTGCTCGCCGAGTACGCCGGCATCGTCGTCCTCTGCGGCCTCACCACCGTCCTCTTCCTCGGCGGCTGGCACGGCCCCTTCGGCGCCGAAGGGCTCGGCTGGGTCTGGACGCTGCTCAAGACCGCGGTCCTCGCCTTCGTCGTGATCTGGCTCCGCGTCAGCTACCCCCGGCTCCGCGAGGACCAGCTCCAGAAGCTCGCCTGGACGACCCTCGTCCCGCTCGCACTCGCGCAGATCGCGCTCACCGGCATCGTGAAGGTGGCGATCCAGTAATGCCCACCGCGTCTCCCGACCGTCCCCAAGGTCTCGGCTCCGCTCGAGCAGGGGAGACCCCATCCCCCTCATCGACGCCCTCCGGGCGGCCCCGTTCCTTTCCCGGCTCCGGCCTCGCCAAGGGCCTCGCCGTGACGCTCCGTACGATGACGAAGCGCTCGCACACCGCGCAGTACCCGGACAAGCAGCCCGAACTCCCGCCCCGTACCCGCGGTGTCATCGGGCTCTTCGAGGAGAACTGCACCGTCTGCATGCTCTGCGCCCGCGAGTGCCCCGACTGGTGCATCTACATCGACTCCCACAAGGAGACGGTGCCCGCCGCCGCCCCCGGCGGCCGTGAGCGCAGCCGCAACGTCCTCGACCGCTTCGCCATCGACTTCGCCCTCTGCATGTACTGCGGTATCTGCATCGAGGTCTGCCCCTTCGACGCGCTGTTCTGGTCGCCGGAGTTCGAGTACGCCGAGACCGACATCCACGAGCTCACCCACGAGCGCGACAAGCTCCGCGAGTGGATGTGGACGGTTCCGGAACCGCCCGCGCTCGACCCGCGCGCCGAGGAGCCGAAGGAGATCGGCGCGGCCCGCAAGGCGGTCGAGAAGGCCGCCGCGGCCGCCGCGGCCGAGGCCGAGGGGGACCAGGAGTGAACCTCGCCGCCACCCGTGCCGCCGAAGCCGCCACCACGCCCGGCTTCCTCTCGCCCTCCGGCGTCGAGATCGCCTTCCTGCTCGTCGGCCTCGTCACCCTCGGCGCCGCCGTCGTGACCGTCACCACCCGCCAGCTCGTGCACGCCGCGCTCTGGCTGGTCGTGGCGCTCGGCGGGCTCGCCGTCGAGTACCTGCTCCTGACCGCCGAGTTCATCGCCTGGGTCCAGGTGCTGATCTACGTCGGTTCCGTCGTCGTCCTCCTCCTCTTCGGGCTCATGCTCACCAAGGCCCCCATCGGCCGCTCCCCGGACGCCGATTCGGGCAACCGCCCCGTCGCCCTCGCGGTCGCGCTCGTCGCGGCCGTCTCCCTTGTCTGGGTGGTCGTCGACGCCTTCCGTACGACCTGGATCGACCTGGACGGACCGGCCCAGGGCTCCACCAAGGTGACCGGCGAGATGCTCTTCCGGCACTGGGTGCTGCCCTTCGAGGCGCTCTCCGTCCTGCTGCTCGCCGCCCTGGTCGGCGCGATCGTCCTGTCCCGCAAGAACGCCAAGGAGGCCCGGGACTGATGCATCTCGCCTACCCCGCCGTCCTCGCCGCCCTGCTCTTCTGCGTCGGCCTCTACGGCGTCCTCGCCCGCCGCAACGCGATCCTGGTCCTGATGTCCGTCGAGCTGATGCTCAACGCCGTCAACCTCAACCTCGTCGCGTTCGACGTCTGGCTCCGCGACACCCTGCACGCCGGCCAGGCGCTCACCCTCTTCGTCATCGCCATCGCGGCGGCCGAGATCGGCATCGGCCTCGCGATCGTCCTGATGGTCTACCGCAACCGCGGCACCTCGGACGTCGACCGCCTCCGCGACACAGCCGAGACCGAGACCGGGACGGATCCCGAGGCCGCGGCCACCGCGCCCGACGAGAAGGCCGAGGCCACCGCGTGACCACCACGACCCTCGCCGTCCTCGTCCCCCTCCTCCCCTTCCTCGGCTCGGCCGCAGGCCTGCTCCTCGGCCGGACCGCCCCCGGCTTCGTCCGCCCGCTCGCGGTCCTGCCGACGCTCGCCGCCGCCGTCCTGGCCGCGCTCGTCGCCGCCCGGCAGGGCGGCGGGAAGCCCATCGAGGCCGCCACCCAGCTGACCCCCACCGGCTCGGTCCCCATCGACCTGGCCCTGAACATCGACGGCTTCGCCGCGCTCGTCGCCGTCCTCGTCGGCGTGGTCGCCACCTGCGTGCAGGTCTACTCGACCGGCTATCTGCGCGACGACCCGCGCTACCCCTCGTACGCCGCGCTCGTCTCCCTCTTCACCTCCGCCATGCTGCTCGTCGTCTACTCCGGCGACCTGATGGTGCTCCTGGTCGGCTGGGAGATCATGGGCATCTGCTCGTACTTCCTCGTCGGCCACTACTGGGAGACCCCCGAGGCGCGCGCCGCCTCCCTCAAGGCCTTCCTGGTCACCAAGCTCGGCGACGTCCCCTTCCTGATCGGCCTGTTCGCGCTCGCCACCGACGCGGGCACGTTCCGGATCGACGGGATCCTCGGCGCCGTCGCCGCCGGTGCCCTGGACCACCCCACGCTGATCGCGCTGCTGCTCCTCGCGGGCGTCGCGGGCAAGTCCGCGCAGTTCCCGCTGCACACCTGGCTCCCCGACGCGATGGCCGGCCCCACCCCCGTCTCCGCGCTCATCCACGCGGCGACGATGGTCGCCGCCGGTATCTACTTCGTCGCCCGGCTGCTGCCCGTCTTCGCCGCGTCGGCCGCCGCGATGACCGTGCTCGCCGTGATGGCCGCCGTGACGATGGTCGGCTCGGCGCTCGCCGCGCTCGCCCAGGACGACATCAAGCGCGTCCTCGCCTACTCGACCATCGGTCAGCTCGGCTACATGGCCGGCGCCCTGGCCGTCGGCGACCGCGGCGCCGCCGTCTTCCACCTCATGTCCCACGGCGCCTTCAAGGCCCTCCTCTTCCTCGCCGCCGGCGTCGTCATCCACGCCGCCGGTACGAACTCGCTCTCGGCCATGTCCCGGATGGGCGGCCTGACGAAGCGCATCCCCGACGCGTACTGGACGATGACCGTCGCCCTCCTCGCGCTCGTCGCCCTGCCCCCGTTCGCCGGCTTCTTCTCCAAGGAAGCCGTCCTCGTGGCCGCCGAGCACACCGCCCTCGGGGACCGCACCGTCGCCCCCGCCGGGGCCGGCTGGGCCGTCCTCGTCGCGGGCCTGCTCACCGCCCTCCTCACCGCCGCCTACGCGATGCGGCTCTGGCTCCTGGCCTTCCGCGGCCGAGGCGCACAGGTTCCCGATCACGGGCGCCAGCCGCTCGCCATGACCGCCGTGCTGTGGGTGCTCGCCATCCCCTCCCTCGGCTTCGGACTGACCGTCACGTACCTCGACGACTGGTTCGACGGCCACGCCCTCACCCCGACCGTCACCACGGCCGTCCTCGGCACGGGCATCGCCCTCGTCGGCGCCGTCGTCACGTACGCGGTCTGGCGCACCCTCGCCACGAAGGCCGTCGCCGCCCCGGCCGCCCCCGCCCGCGAGGCGGCTGCAGCGCACGTCGCCCACCCCGACGCCGAAGCGGGCAAGGTCGAGGCCGAGGCGCTGCACCTGCCGCACCCCGCCGAGGACCCGCGCGACCCCGGTCGCGCCCTGCTCGGCCCCCTGCACGCCCCCGCAGCGGCCGGCTTCCGCCTGGACGCCCTCTACGCCGCCGTGTTCGTCCGCCCCGTCCTGGCCGCCGCCTCCCTGGTCCGCTTCCTGGACCGCGAGGTCGTCGACACCTACGTACGCGGCGCGGGCACCGGAACCCAGTGGCTCGGCTGGCTCGTCCGCCGCGCCCAGACCGGCAACGTGCAGACCTACCTGAGCGCCCTGCTCGCCGGCTCCGTCGTCCTGGCGATCGCCGCCGTACTCGTCGCCGCCGGAGCGTGAGACGTGATCGATATCAGCGAATCCGTGATGCAGTTCCTTCTCGCGTTGATCGTCGCCGGCCCGCTCCTGGGTGCCGTCGCCGCTCTCCTCCCGGCCCCGCCCGGGCTGAAGGGGAAGTCGCCCGACCAAGCCGTGCTGCGCCACGGCGTGGTCGTGACCGGCGTGATCCTGGCCGCCGCGATCGTCCTCGCGCTCGGCTTCGACCACGACCAGCCGTCGAAGATCCAGGCGAGCACGGACATCAAGTGGATCCCCGCACTCGACGTGCGGCTCCACCTCGGTGTCGACGGCATTTCCCTCCCCCTCCTGGTCATGACCGCGCTGCTGACCTTCCTCTGCGCGCTCTACAGCTACTTCAAGATGCCGAGCGGCCCCTCCCCCAAGGGCTTCGTGGCGCTCCTCCTCGTCCTCGAGTCCGGCACCCTCGCGACCTTCGCCGTCCTCGACCTCATCCTGTTCTTCCTGGCCTTCGAGATGGTCCTCATCCCGATGTACTTCCTGATCGCCCGCTGGGGCGGTGCGGGCAGGCAGGCCGCGGCCTGGAAGTTCATCCTCTTCACGCTGCTCGGTTCCGTCGTCATGCTGCTCGGCCTGCTCCTCATCGGCGTGAAGGCGGGCACGTTCGACATGGTGGCACTCGCCTCTGACAACGGCCGTGGGCTCTCCACATCCGTGCAGGTCATCGCCGTTCTCGCGATCGGGATCGGGCTCGCGGTGAAGACCCCGATGTGGCCGCTGCACAGCTGGCTCCCGGACGCGCACACCGCCGCCCCCACCGTCGGCTCGGTCCTCCTCGCGGGCGTCCTGCTGAAGATGGGCACGTACGGCTTCGTGCGGATCCTCCTGCCGATCACCCCGGACGGGATGCGGACCTTCGCCCCCTACCTGGCCGCCTTCGCCGCCGTCGGCATCATCTACGGCTCCCTCGCCTGCCTCGCCCTCACGCGCCCCGGCATCAACGGCGACCTCAAGCGGCTGATCGCGTACTCCTCCGTCGGCCACATGGGCTTCGTGCTCCTCGGCATCGCGACCATGACCCCCACCGGCGTCAACGGCGCGCTCTTCGCCAACATCGCCCACGGCCTCATCACCGGCCTGCTGTTCTTCCTGGTCGGCGCGCTCAAGGACCGGTACGGCACCGCCGACCTCGACACCCTCGCCGGCGCCACCGGCGCCGCCCTCTACGGCCGCGCCCCGCGCCTCGGCGGACTGCTCGCCTTCGCCGCCGTCGCCTCCCTCGGGCTGCCCGGCCTCGCCGGCTTCTGGGGCGAGATGCTCGCCCTGTTCGGCGCCTTCGAACCGGCCGAGGGCCTCAGCCGTCCCGCCTTCCTCACCTTCATGGTCATGGGCGGCATCGGCACCCTCCTGACCGCCGCGTACCTCCTCCTCGTCGTCCGCCGCGTCTGCATGGGCGGCCCCCGGCCGAGCGGGGAGAGCGCGATCGCCGACGTCCAGGGGTACGAGTTCGCCGCCTGGACCCCGCTCGTCGCCCTCACCGTCCTCGCCGGCCTCTGGCCCGCGATCCTCCTCGGCCTCACCGACCCGGCCGTGCAGCAGCTCCTCGCGGGAGGAAACTCGTGAACCCCACGAACCTCGTCCAGTCCGTCGACTGGCTCGCGATCGCGCCGCCCACCCTCACCGCCGTGGTCGCGCTCGCCGTCCTCGTCGCGGACCTCTTCCTCCCCGAGCGCCACAAGCAGCTCCTCGGCTGGACCGCGATCGCCGGGCTCGTCGCCTCGATCGCCCTCCTTGTCCCGCTGCGCGCCGGGAACCGCTCGACCTTCTGCCTCACCACCGAGCCGGCCGCGACCGCCGCCTGCAGCTACACCGTCGACCGCTTCACCCTGGTCATCCAGTTCTTGGTGTTCGGCGGCGCCCTGCTCGCGGCCCTGCTGTCGCTCGCGGACACGCGCGACCGGCTGCCGGCGGGGGAGTACTGGTTCCTGCTGCTCTCCTCGGCGGCGGGCGCGGCCCTGCTGCCCGCCTCCCGCGACCTCGCGACCCTCGTCGTCGCCCTCGAAGTCGCCTCGCTGCCCGCGTTCGCCCTGGTCGGCATGCGCCGCGGCGACCGGCGGTCCAGCGAGGCGGCGCTGAAGTTCTTCCTGTCCTCGGTCACCGCGACGGCCGTGACCCTGCTGGGCGTGAGCTTCGTGTACGCGGCGACCGGCACCCTCCACCTCACGGAGCTGGCCCAGGCGCTCGACGACGTCCCCGGCCAGCTGGAGACCCTCGCAGGGGCGGGCGTGGCGCTCACGCTCGTCGGCTTCGCCTTCAAGACGGCCGCCGTCCCCTTCCACTTCTGGGTCCCCGACACCTACGTCGGCGCCCCGCTGCCCGTCGCCGGCTACCTCTCCGTGGTCGGCAAGGCCGTCGGCTTCACCGGCCTCATCCTGGTGACGGTCGTCGCGTTCCCCTCGTACGCCGACATCTGGGGCCCGGCCCTCGCCGTGCTCGCCGCGCTCACGATGACCGTCGGCAACGTGGCCGCCCTGCGGCAGGTCTCCACGCGCGCGTGGAGCGCGGTCCGGCTGCTCGCCTGGTCCTCCGTGGCCCAGGCCGGCTACCTCCTGGTCCCGATCGCCGCCGCCGCGTACTCCAGCGACGACGCGATCGGCGCCACCCTCGCGTACGCCCTGATGTACGCCGTCGTGAACCTCGGCGCCTTCGCGGTCGCCGCCCTGGTCGCCCGTACGCACCCCGAGAACCGGATCGCCGACTACCGCGGCCTCTACGCGGCGAGCCCCCTGCTTGCGCTCACCATGGGCTTCTTCCTGCTGAACCTGGCGGGTCTGCCCCCCGGTATCATCGGCCTCTTCGCCAAGGTCACCGTCTTCTCGGCCGCGGTCGACGCCGGCCTCGGCTGGCTGGCCGTGATCATGGGCGTGAACGTCGTGATCGGCCTCTACTACTACCTGCGGTGGACAGCCCTGCTGTTCCGCGAGCCGGTCGGGGAGCGGCCCCACGCGCGCGTGCCCGCCGCGATCACCCTGGCGGTCGGCCTCGCGGCCGTCGCGGGCGTCGTGCTGTCGGGCTACCCGCAGTTCGTCCTCCGCTTCGCGGCGGACACCCTGTTCTGACCGAGCGAAACCCCCTCACCCCCCACAGAGAATTGCATCAAGGAGCTTCACCCGTGCTGACCGGTTTCAAGGACTTCATACTCCGCGGGAACGTCGTCTCGATGGCCATCGGTCTGGCCGTCGGATCCGCCTTCACCGCCGTCGTGACCGGCTTCAGCAAGGCTTTCATCACCCCGCTCATCGGTCTCGCCACCGGCTCGGTCGGCGACTTCAGCGAGGCGAAGTTCAAGGTCGGGCAGACGATCTTCCCGTACGGCCTGGCCATCTCCGCCGCCATAGCCTTCGTGATCACCGCCGCGGTGCTCTACTTCTTCATCGTCGTCCCCATGACGAAGGTGCAGGAGAGGTTCGCCAAGGAGGAGGCCGCCGAGAAGTTCGAGATGCGCGACTGCCCCCGCTGCTTCACCGAGATCCCGGCCGTCGCCACCCGCTGCGGACACTGCACCAGCGAGGTCGAGCCCTTCGACGCCACCCTGGAGAAGGCCGACCTCCCGGCCCCGCGCTGACCGGCCGCCGCGGGCCTCACCCGTACGGCGCACACCGCCCCCCGTGGGGGCAAGGGAACCGGAGCATCCCGCCTGGCGTTGACCAGTACGGGAGGGTCCACTGGACGAAGTGGGCCACCACTGAGCAAAGGGTTCCCCTGCCGCACCACTTGGAGGGCGTACCGTGCACCGCCGGCACAACGGGCTGAGGACCGCCGTACTCCTCGGAGGGCTCTCGGCCCTCATCATCGTCATCGGCAGCTTCTTCGGCCGTACGGGGCTGATCGTCGCGCTCTTCGTGGCGCTCGGCACCAACGCGTACGCCTACTGGAACAGCGACAAGCTGGCCCTGCGGGCCATGCGGGCGCGCCCGGTGAGCGAGTTCGAGGCCCCCGCGCTCTACAAGATGGTGCGCGAACTCTCCACCCAGGCCCGCCAGCCGATGCCCCGGCTCTACATCTCGCCCACCCAGGCGCCGAACGCGTTCGCGACCGGCCGGAACCCGCGCAACGCGGCCGTGTGCTGCACCGAAGGCATCCTCGCCATCCTGGACGAGCGCGAGCTGCGCGGGGTCATCGGCCACGAGCTGAGCCATGTCTACAACCGGGACATCCTGATCTCCTCGATCGCCGGAGCGCTCGCCTCCGTGATCATGTTCCTGGTCAACTTCGCCTGGCTGATCCCGGTCGGCCGGTCCAGCGACGACGACGGCCCCGGCCTGCTCGGCATGCTCCTGATCATGATCCTCGGCCCGGTCGCCGCCTCGGTCATCCAGCTCTCCATCAGCCGCTCCCGGGAGTACGAGGCGGACGCCTCGGGCGCCCAGCTCACCGGCGACCCGCTGGCCCTGGCGAGCGCCCTGCGCAAGCTCGACGCGGGCACGAAGCAGCTGCCGCTGCCGCCGGAGCCGAAGATCGAGACAGCGAGCCACATGATGATTGCGAACCCCTTCGGAGCGGGCAGAGGCGTATCGAAGCTGTTTTCGACGCACCCGCCGATGGCGGAGCGCATCGCCCGACTCGAACAGATGGCAGGTCACCGCCCGTGAAGACAATTCTGAACATCATCTGGCTGGTTCTCTGCGGCTTCTGGATGTTCCTCGGCTACATGCTGGCGGGCATCCTGCTGTGCATCACCATCATCGGCATCCCCTTCGGGCTCGCCGCCTTCCGGATCGGCATCTACGCCCTCTGGCCCTTCGGCTACACGGTCGTGGACCGCCGGGACGCGGGCGCGCCCTCCTGCGTGGGCAATGTCCTGTGGCTGATCCTCGCGGGCTGGTGGCTCGCCCTCGGCCACATCACGACCGGCATCGTCCTGTGCATCACGATCATCGGCATCCCGCTGGGCATCGCGAACTTCAAGCTGATCCCGGTCTCGCTGCTCCCCCTGGGCAAGGAGATCGTCCCCTCGGACCAGGCGACGTACGGCTACCAGCCCCACTGACGGCGTCGGCCCACGGGCTCACGGACGGGGGCGATGGTGGCGTCGTCCCTGGCTGACCGCGTACGCGACCGTGCCCACCGCCAGGACGCCGAGGCCCGCCAGGACGGCGCCCGGGGGCAGGGCGAAGGCGAGGGCCACGCAGCCGGCCAGGCCCAGGGCGGCGAGGGGGCGGTGGGCGCGGCCCAGGGTCCACGCGGAGGCGTTGGCGATGCCGTAGTAGACGAGCACGCCGAAGGACGAGAAGGCGATCCCGCCCCGCACGTCCGCCGTGGCCGCCACCACGGCCACCACCGCGCCCACCGCGAGCTCCGCCCGGTGCGGCACCTGGAAGCGGGGGTGGACGGCCGCGAGCGCCGCCGGCAGATGGCCGTCCCTGGCCATCGCAAGGGTCGTTCGGGACACCCCGAGGATCAGCGAGAGCAGCGAGCCGAGCGCGGCGACGGCCGCCCCGGCCACGACGACGGGCACCAGCCACCCCGCACCGGCCGCCCGGGCCGCGTCGACCAGCGGCGCGGGGGAGTCGGCGAGGGCCTGCGGCCCGAGGACGGCGAGGACGCACACCGCCACGGCCGCGTAGACGGCCAGCGCGATGCCGAGGGCGAGCGGTACGGCGCGCGGGATGGTACGGGCCGGATCGCGCACCTCCTCGCCGAGCGTGGCGATCCGCGCGTACCCCGCGAACGCGAAGAAGAGCAGCCCGGCGGCCTGAAGCACCCCGCTGACCGTCACCTCGGTGTCGAGCGCGAGGCGCTGGAAGTCGGCCTCCCCCGACCCGAGCACCGTGACGACGAGGGCGGCCAGGACGGCGAGCACGAGCGCCACGACGGCCCGCGTCAGGAGCGCGGACTTGTGGACTCCGCCGTAGTTCAGCGCCGTCAGCGCGACCACGGCCGCGACCGCCACCGCGTGGGCCTGTTCCGGCCACACGTACGCCCCGACCGTGAGCGCCATCGCCGCGCAGGAGGCGGTCTTCCCGACGACGAACGACCAGCCCGCGAGGTAGCCGAAGAACGGCCCGAGGCGTTCGCGACCGTACACATACGTGCCGCCGGAGGCCGGGTAGCGGGCGGCGAGCCGGGCCGAGGCCATCGCGTTGCAGTACGCGACGAGCGCGGCGAGCCCGAGCGCCGGCAGCAGCCCCGCTCCCGCCGCCCCGGCGGCCGGGCCGAGCGCGACGAAGATGCCGGCGCCCACCATCGAACCGAGCCCGATGACGACGGCGTCGAAGACGCCGAGGGAGCGGCGCAGTTCGGGTGTCATGCACGGCACACTACGTGCGGACGGACGGTTGCGTGGACGGGCGTCGGCGTGGCGCCTGTGGGGCGTCGGTGGGGCCCGCCGCAACCGTGCCCGGCGCCCTGGCGTCTTTCCTGCCATGAACGTCATCAGTTGGATCGTCCTGGGCCTGCTCGCGGGCGTCGTCGCCAAGGTCCTGCTCCCGGGCCGCGACCCGGGCGGGCTCATCGGCACGACCCTCATCGGCATAGCCGGCGCCTTCACCGGTGGCTGGATCTCGTCCACGTTCCTGGACCGCCCGATCAACACCGGCTTCTACGACACGGCGACCTGGATCTCGGCCATCGGTGGCGCGTTGGTGCTGCTGATCGCGTACCGCATCTTCTTCGGCCACTCGCGCTCGCGCTGAGGCTAGAGCCGCGGGAGCCCCGTCTCGCGGAGGGTGATGTTGAGCCGTCCGCTGAGCCCGAGCGCGGGATCGCCGGTGCCGGGAAGGACCTTGGGGACGCCGTGATAGGCGAACCGCGAGGCCCCACCAAAGACAAAGAGATCCCCGGAAGCCAACTCGACATCCGTGTACGGCTTCCCGCGGTTCTCAGTGTTCCCAAACCGAAACACGCAACGATCCCCGAGGCTCAACGAAACGACCGGAGCCCCGGACCGCTCTTCCTTGTCCTGATGGAGCCCCATCTTGGCGCCGGCACCGGCGTCGTAGAAGTTGACGAGACAGGCATCGGGCGCGAAGGAGGAGCCGACCCCATAGGCCTCTCGAACCCCGTCCCGCCCCAAATCACCAAGCCAAGCGGGCAGTTCCACCTCGACAACGTCGAGATACCGATACGGAACCCAGCGCCGCCCGAGGCACAGCGACCGTACGGACATGACGCCGCCGCCCGGCAGCACGGTGTGCTCGTACGTCAGGGGCCCGCGCCCCCACTCCCGGCAGGCGGCCACCAACTCCCGCTGCCGGTCGAGGGAGAGCCACCCGGGCACGTGCACGGCACCGGGGGCGACGACGGCCCGCGCACGCGGAAAGAGCCCGTCCATCAGCCGTCCCGCTCGAGCCCGAGCAGCAACTCCTTGCGCCCCAGGCCGGCCGCGTACCCGCGCAGGCTCCCGTCCGCGCCGACGACCCGGTGACAGGGCCGCACCACGAGCAGCGGATTGCGCCCGATCGCGGTCCCGACGGCGCGCACGGCGGCACCGGAGGACCCGACCTTCCGGGCGATGTCTCCGTAGGAGACGGTGGTCCCGTACGGGATCTCCTCCAGGGCACGCCAGACGCGCCGCTGGAACTCCGTACCGCCGTCCGCGAACGGGATGTCGAACCGCTCGCGCCGCCCGGCGAAGTACTCGCCCAGCTGCCCGGCGATGCCCTCGAACGCCTCGGGCGCGTGCCGCCACCCGTCCTCGACGGCGGCGCCACCCTTCTGCTCGGGCAACGACAGCGAAACCAACTCGACGCCCCCGCCCTCGCCGCCGTCCCGCCCGACGAGCAACATCTGCCCCAGGGGCCCGTCGACGTACGCGTACACGGTCATGGCGGTTCCTCTCCTCGCACTCGCTTCCCGTCCAGTGTGCGAGGCTCCACAGGCCCAAAGCTGGCGGTTTTCGGACATGGCGGTCACCGCCCGCCGAACCCCGGGCCCGGGGGAGTCGGACTCAGCGGTAGTTGACGAACTGGATCGCGAAGTCGAAGTCCTTGCCCTTGAGCAGCGCCTGCACCGCCTGCAGGTCGTCACGGCTCTTCGAGCTGACCCGCAGCTCGTCGCCCTGGACCTGCGCCTTGACGCCCTTGGGGCCCTCGTCGCGGATGGCTTTCGCGACCTTCTTGGCGTTCTCCTGCGAGATGCCCTCGACGACCGACGCGAAGAGCTTGTACTCCTTGCCGGACAGCTGCGGCTCACCGTCGACGTCCAGCGACTTCAGCGAGATCCCGCGCTTGATCAGCTTGGACTGGAAGATGTCGAGGATCGCCATCACGCGCTCCTCGCCGTTCGCCTGCATCAGGATCTTCTCGCCCGACCAGGAGATCGAGGCGTTGGTGCCCTTGAAGT
Organism: Streptomyces sp. NPDC026092; assembly: GCF_040638605.1. NCBI lineage: Bacteria > Bacillati > Actinomycetota > Actinomycetes > Kitasatosporales > Streptomycetaceae > Streptomyces > Streptomyces sp. NPDC026092. The sequence continues at coordinate 40,897 of NZ_JBEZYN010000033.1, read as the reverse complement.
CGTAGCGCTGGGAGATCTCCTTGACGGCCTGGTTGAGGGCGTTGTCGACCTCCTGCCGCTCGACCTTGGAGACGATGTCGAAACTGGAGTCGGCCATGACGTGTGGCTCCTTGCGTCGAATGCGTTGCGGTTGCTTGGCGTACGGGCCAAGCCTAGTCAGTCGATCACCCTCGAACCGCTGATCAATCCGGTGGCGAAGCACCCCCGTGGATCGGGTATTGTTTACGTCGTTGCCCCGGAGCACCGCCGAAAAGCGGCTCCGAGCAGCGACATCCCATGGCGGTGTGCCCGAGTGGCCAATGGGAACGGACTGTAAATCCGTCGGCTCTGCCTACCCAGGTTCGAATCCTGGCGCCGCCACGCGATAGAGAAGGTCCCCGGTGTTCGCACCGGGGACCTTCTTCGTTGTTCGGGGAGCGGGCGGGGTGGGGGTCAGTTGCCGGCTACGGCCTTTACCGCGACCGTTACCGGGGTCGAGCCGCCGATGAGTTCCAGGGTCAGGCCTGCCGTTGCCGGGGTGTCCAGGAGTTCCGACAGGACCGCCGCTACGTCGTCGCGGGCGATGGGGCCCCGGCCCGTGGCCGCCTCCAGGCGGATCAGGCCCGTGCCCGCGTCGTTCGTCAGCATGCCGGGGCGCAGGATCGTCCAGTCCAGGGCGCCACGCGCGCGTACGTCGTCGTCCGCCGCGCCCTTGGCGCGCAGGTAGGCGTCGAAGATCTCGTCGCCCTGGTGGGACGCGTCGGCGCCCATCGAGGAGACGACGATGTAGCGGCGTACGCCCGCCCGTTCCGCCGCGTCGGCGAAGAGGACCGCCGCCCCGCGGTCCACGGTGTCCTTGCGGTCCACGCCGCTGCCCGGGCCCGCGCCCGCCGCGAAGACCGCCGCGTCCGCGCCCCGCAGAGCCGCCGCGACGTCCTCGACGGCCGCCGACTCCAGGTCCAGGACGATCGGTTCCGCGCCGGCCGCCCGCAGGTCGTCCGCCTGGTCCGGGTTTCTGATGAGCCCCGCGGGCTCGTGCCCCGCCGCCGAGAGCAGCCGCTCCAGACGCAGGGCGATCTGACCGTGTCCTCCAGCGATGACAATGCGCATACTCACGACCGTACGACGGGACCGGCCGGAGGGCTTCCCGGCTCCGGACGTTCCGGCCGCACCTGGCGCGGCAGATCGAGCGCCGCCGCCGAATCGCAGTACTCCCGTACGGCGCTGGTGCGGGCCACCACCCGGCCCCGGTGCACCACGATCCGGCTGTACGCGAGCGACAGCACGCCCGAGAGGCGTTCACCGCGGACGGCCAGCAGCTCGGCCGGGAACCCGGCCTCCACCCGTACCTCCGCGAGGCCCATCGCCGTGCGCGCCGCCGCGCTCACCGCCCCGTACGCGTCCTCGACCGCCATCCCGCCCAGCGAGGCCAGCAGATACGCGGCCTCCAGCGGGTCCCCGCGCCCCACCGGGTTCGAGACGTCCCGCAGCGCCCCGCTGCCGGCCGCGAGCCGCACCCCCGCCGACCGCAGCAGCCGCACCGGCGCCGCGCCCCGCCGCTCGGTCGCCTCGCAGCCGCCCTGCGGCAGGCAGACCACCGTCACACCGGCCGCCGCCAACTGGTCCGCGGCCCGCCGCGCCGCGTCCGGGGGCAGCCGGGAGAGGCCCGTGCACGGGCCGATCGTCACGCCGGGCCGCAGCCCGCCCGCCATGGCCGCGAACCGTGCCAGCCGCGCCGGGTCGTCCGCGTCGGTGTGCAGGTCGACCGGGCAGCCCTGCTCGGCCGCCACCTCCAGGACCGCCTCCACGTACCCCGCCGGGTCCGGATCGAGGTCCGGGCAGCCGCCCACCACGCTCGCGCCCATCTTCACGGCGTCCCGCAGCATCGCCAGCCCGTCCGCGCCCGCCGTGCCGGTCAGCAGCCGGGGCACCGCGACCGTGGTCAGGTCCACCAGGCCGCGCAGCGAGCGCCGGGCCTGGAGCACGGCCTCCAGCGGGCCGAGGCCGTGGACGTCGCCGATCCGGACGTGCGCGCGCTGCGCGGTCGCGCCGTGGCCGAGCTGGAGCAGCGCGGCCTCGGTGGACCGCCGCTGTACCTCGTCGGGGGCGTACGAGACGGGGCCCGGGGAGTCGGCGCTGAGCGCGGTGTCGGCGTGGGCGTGCGGCTCGGCGGGGGCGGGGAGCAGGAGATAGCCGGCCAGGTCCACGCGCGCGCCCACGGCGGTGAGGCTGCCCGCCGTGCCCACGGCCTCGATCCGGCCGCCGACCAGGCGTACGTCGACCGTCCGGCCGTCCGTGAGCCGGGCGTTGGAGAGCAGCAGCGAGGTGGTGTCGGCGGTGGCGGCGGACCGGTCGTCGGGCGGCTGGGGCTGCTTGCTGTCGGCTGACATCGGCCTCCTCAAGGCTCCTCGAGCTCACGGTCAGGTTCAGCTCAAGATCAAGATCACGCAGCGTGGGGCCGAGCCTAGGGGCGGGGCGCCCGCCCTTCGAGGAGGTGGGCAATAGTCGTACTGATGAGTGCCACGTGTGGCGTACGTGTGGCGTACGGGACGGGCGTGGCGAGCACCCGCGCGGGCCCGTTCGAGGCACGCGCGCGTGCCCGTCGGTGGGGCTTCGAAACGGATTTGGGCGATCGGCGGAGGACCGTGTAATGTCTTCATCGCTCGCCCCAATAGCTCAGTCGGTAGAGCGTCTCCATGGTAAGGAGAAGGTCTACGGTTCGATTCCGTATTGGGGCTCTGGTGAGAAGGAACCCACCCTCGGGTGGGAACCGGATCATCAAAGCGGTGTAGCTCAGTCGGTAGAGCAAGCGGCTCATAATCGCTGTGTCACCGGTTCAAGTCCGGTCACCGCTACAGACAGTAGCCGATTGTGGGGTCGGTCCTTCGATCGGCTACTCTTCTATGCGTTCATCCGTCCATCCGTCCGTCAAGGAGCACTCACGTGGCTGCCACCGACGTCCGCCCGAAGATCACGCTGGCCTGCGTGGAGTGCAAGGAGCGGAACTACATCACCAAGAAGAACCGGCGTAACAACCCGGACCGTCTTGAGATGAAGAAGCACTGCCCTCGCTGCAACTCGCACACTGCGCACCGCGAGACGCGTTAATCAGGCTCGTTCACGAGGCCGTCCCCGCCAGGGGGCGGCCTCGTGTCGTTTGTCGGCAACAAATCCAGGAGGTATCGAGTCCATGGCGCTCGACCAGTCCTTCGTGGGCCGGACCTATCCGCCCACCGCGCCCTACGAGGTCGGCCGGGAGAAGATCCGCGAGTTCGCCGAGGCGATCGGCGACGCGAATCCCGCCTACGTCGACCAGGGGGCGGCGAAGGCCCTCGGCCACCCCGATGTGATCGCCCCGCCGACCTTCCCGTTCGCGATCACGTTCAAGGCGGCCGGTCAGGTCGTCGAGGACCCGCAGCTGGGCCTGGACTACAGCCGCGTCGTGCACGGCGACCAGAAGTTCGCCTACACCCGTCCCGTACGGGCCGGGGACCGGCTCTCGGTCGTCACGACCATCGAGGCGATCAAGTCGATGGCGGGCAACGACATCCTGGACATCCGCGGTGAGGTCCACGACGCGACCGGCGAGCACGTCGTGACCGCCTGGACCAAGCTCGTGTCCCGCGCGCCCGAGGAGGCCTGAGCCATGACCGCGAAGATCGCCTACGACGAGGTCGAGGTCGGCACCGAGCTGCCGGCGGCCACCTTCCCCGTGACGCGCGCCACGCTCGTGCGATACGCCGGTGCCTCCGGGGACTTCAACCCGATCCACTGGAACGAGAAGTTCGCCCGCGAGGTCGGCCTGCCGGACGTCATCGCGCACGGCATGTTCACCATGGCCGAGGCCGTTCGCGTCGTCACCGACTGGGCCGGCGACCCGGCCGCCGTCGTCGAGTACGGCGTGCGCTTCACCAAGCCCGTGGTCGTGCCGAACGACGACGAGGGCGCCCTGATCGAGGTCAGCGCCAAGGTGGCGGCGAAGCTGGACGACGGTCTGGTCCGGGTGGACCTGACCGCGATGTCGGCCGGCCAGAAGGTCCTGGGCATGTCCCGGGCCGTGGTCAGGCTGGCGTAACCGGATCGGTTTCGGAAGGGGCGGCCGCCTGTGCGCGGTCGCCCCTTCTTCGGGGTTGCGTTGTTAGTGATTGAGTACTAACTTCGAAGTATGGCCAGGATGAGTGCGGAGGAGCGACGCGAGAGCGTGATCCGTGCCGCCATGAGCGAGTTCAGTCGCGGCGGGTACTACGGCACGTCCACCGAGGCCATCGCCAAGCGCGTCGGTGTCTCGCAGCCGTACCTCTTCCGGCTCTTCCCCGGGAAAAAGGCGATCTTCCTCGCCGCCTCCGAACGCTGCATCGCCGACACCGTCAAGGTCTTCGCGGATGCCGCCGACGGGCTGTCGGGGGAGGAGGCCATGCGTGCCATGGCCAACGCGTACACCAGGATCATCGCCGAGGACCCGGACCGGCTCCTGATGCAGATGCAGGTGTACGCGACGGTCGCCGCCGCCGAGGCGGCCGGTGACCACGAGTTCGGCGAGGCCGTGCGCGCGGGCTGGATGGAGCTCTGGGAGACCGTCCACCTCGCGCTCGGCGCCGAAGTGACCGAGACCACGACCTTCCTGGCGTACGGGATGCTCATCAACACCCTCGTCGCCATGGGGTTCCCGCCCGAGCACCGGGTCTGGGAGGGCCTCTACCCCTCCGCCCGGAGCCTCGGACGGCTGGAGAAGTAGCGCCACGCGTCGTCCATCTCCGCGGCTTCTCATGATCACGGAAGTTAGTCATCAATAACTAAGTGGCGTCGGGAGAGGTAGAGCCATGAACCAGCCCGCAGCCCGCCGCGGTTCCGCCGTCTGGGCCCTCGTCATCACCAGCGTCGCCGGATTCATGGCGGCCCTCGACAACCTCGTCGTCACCACCGCCCTGCCCTCGATCCGCGAGGACCTCGGGGGCGCGCTGGACGACCTCGAATGGACCGTGAGCGCGTACACCCTCACGTTCGCCGTCCTGCTGATGTTCGGCGCCGCCCTCGGCGACCGCTTCGGCCGCCGCAGGCTCTTCGTCGTCGGCATCGCGATCTTCACCCTGGCCTCCGCCGGCGCCGCCCTCGCCCCCGGCATCGACGCGCTGATCGCCGCCCGGGCCGTCCAGGGCGTCGGCGCCGCGATCATGATGCCGCTCACCCTCACCCTGCTCACCGCGGCCGTCCCGGCCGCCAAGCGCGGGATGGCCTTCGGCATCTGGGGCGCCGTCAACGGACTCGCCGTCGCCTCCGGACCCCTCATCGGCGGCAGCCTCACCGAACACATCTCCTGGCAGTGGATCTTCTGGCTGAACGTTCCGCTCGGCCTCGCCCTGCTGCCGCTCGCCCGGCTGCGCCTCGTCGAGTCGTACGGCACCGGCGCCCGCCTCGACGTCGTCGGCACCCTCCTCGCCAGCGGCGGCCTCTTCGGCATCGTGTACGCGCTGATCCGCGGCCCGATCGACGGCTGGGCCTCCGTCACCGTGCTCACCGGGCTCGTCGCCGGAGGCGCGCTCCTCGCCGCCTTCGTCCGCCACGGCATACGCGGCAGGGCGCCGATGCTGCCCATGCGGCTCTTCCGCAACCGCGCCTTCGCCGGGATCAACGCGGCCAGCCTGCTGATGTTCCTCGGCATGTTCGGCTCGATCTTCCTGCTCAGCCAGTACATGCAGGGCGTCCTCGGCTACTCGCCCACCGAGGCGGGGCTGCGGATGCTGCCCTGGACCGGCATGCCGATGCTCGTCGCGCCGATCGCGGGCGCCCTGTCCGACCGGATCGGCGGCCGCCCGGTCGTCGCGGCCGGTCTCGCCCTCCAGGCCCTGGGCCTCGCCTGGTTCGCGCTCGTCGTGACCGCCGACGCCTCGTACGCCGTCCAGCTCCCCGCCCTGATCATCAGCGGCATCGGCATGGCGCTGTACTTCGCCCCGGCGGCGAACCTGGTCATGTCCAGCGTCCGCCCGTCCGAGCAGGGCGTCGCCTCCGGCGCGAACAACGCGTTGCGCGAGGTCGGCGGCGCGCTCGGTGTCGCCGTGATGGCCTCGATCTTCGCGGCGCAGGGCGGCTACGGCTCGGCCCAGCAGTTCGTCGACGGCCTGCAGCCGGCCCTCTGGGTCGGCTCGGGCGCCGTCGCCCTCGGCGCTGTGGCGGTCCTTTTCGCGCCGTCGAGGCGGCAGCGGGAGCGGGAGAAGGCCGAGGCGGAGGAGGCCGGGGCGGAGAAGCGGGATGCCGTTCCCGCCTGACGGCACCGTTCTGTGACAGGCCCCGCCCGCAGCGGCGGGGCCCGTCACATTTCCACTGGGGCAGTCGAAAGGCCCCGTACTCTTGAGCCCGTGCAGGAACTCCACGACGCCCCCCTCGCCCCCCTGACCACCTTCCGGCTCGGCGGCCCCGCCGCGCGGCTCGTCACGGCCGTCACCGACGACGAGGTGATCGCCGTCGTCCGCGAGGCCGACCGCGCGGGCACCCCGCTGCTGGTCATCGGCGGTGGATCCAATCTGGTCATCGGCGACAAGGGCTTCGACGGAACCGCTCTGCGCATCGCCACCACCGGCTTCACGCTCGACGGTACGAAGCTTGAGCTGGCCGCCGGCGAGGTCTGGACGGAAGCCGTCGCCCGGACCGTCGAGGCCGGGCTCGCCGGGATCGAGTGCCTGGCCGGGATCCCCGGCTCCGCGGGTGCCACCCCGATCCAGAACGTGGGCGCCTACGGGCAGGACGTCTCCGCGACGATCACCGAGGTCGTCGCGTACGACCGCCGGGCCGACGAGACCGTCACCCTCACCAACGCCGAGTGCGCCTTCTCGTACCGCCACAGCCGCTTCAAGGACGACCCGGACCGCTACATCGTGCTGCGCGTCCGCTTCGAGCTCGAGGACGCGGACGGGCTGTCCGCGCCGATCAAGTACGCGGAGACCGCCCGCTCCCTCGGCGTCGAGGCCGGCGACCGCGTCCCGCTCGCGCGGGCCCGGGAGACGGTCCTCGGCCTGCGCGCCGGGAAGGGCATGGTCCTCGACCCGGCCGACCACGACACCTGGTCCGCCGGCTCCTTCTTCACCAACCCGATCCTGACCGCGGGGGAGTACGAGACCTTCCTCACGCGCGTCGCCGGGCGGCTCGGCCCGGACGTGACCCCGCCCGCGTACCCGGCGGGCGAGGACGGGCAGGTCAAGACCTCGGCCGCCTGGCTCATCGACAAGGCCGGCTTCACCAAGGGGTACGGCTCCGGCCCTGCCCGCATCTCCACCAAGCACACCCTCGCGCTCACCAACCGGGGCGAGGCGACCACCGAGGACCTCCTCGCGCTCGCCCGTGAGGTCGTCGCCGGCGTGCGGGACGCCTTCGGGGTCACGCTCGTCAACGAGCCGGTGACGGTCGGCGTCAGCATCTGACCCTTTGGATCCGATGCATCGGATCCGATCTCCCTCTTCTTCTCTCTTGGATCCGATGTATGGGATCCAATATTTCCGTGGAACCCTTCGGGTCCCCCACGTTGTCGAGTGAGTGACAGGCTCCCGGGAAGCGGGGCCGCACGCTCGTCGAGGGGGGAGCCGTGGAGGGGAACGGCCCACCGGAGTTCGCCGACTTCGCGGAGTCGGCGTACGCCTCACTCCTGCGCACCGCCCGGCTCCTGACCGGGGACCCGCACGCCGCCGAGGACCTCGTCCAGGCGGCGCTGGTCAAGGTCTACCTGCGCTGGGGCGGCGCGGGCCGCTGGGACTCGCCGCAGGCCTACGCCCGCAAGGTCGTCGTCAACCTGTACGCGACCTGGCGTCGGCGCCGCTGGCACACCGAGGTCGTGCGCCCCGGCGACGACGGCGCGTCCGTGCCCGGCGCCCACGACATGGCCGACGGTGTCGACGCCCGCCTCGAACTGGCCCGCGCGCTCGCGACCCTGCCCCGCGGGCAGCGCGCGGTGGTGGTGCTCCGCTTCTACGAGGACCTGTCCGTGGAACAGACGGCCGCACTGCTCGGCTGCTCGCCCGGGACGGTCAAGAGCCGGACCAACAGGGCCCTGGAACGGCTGCGGGCCGCCGGCGCGCTCGCCGGATACGCGGAAACGGGAAGGGGCGCGTGATGGACGGTTCCGAGGACTCCCTGCGGCGCGGAATGCGCGACCTGGTTGAGGAGACGGACGCGGCCACCGCGCCCGTGAACACGGTCAACACGGAAAGTGCGGTCAACACCGTCATCGGGCGCGGGCGGCGGATCCGGCACCTGCGGCGGTCCCTCGCCGCCGGCGCGGCGACGCTCGCGATCGCGGGCGGCTCGGTCCTGGGCGTCCAAGGCCAAGGGGCGGACCCGGGCCCACCGTCCGCACCCGCGCCTTCGGAGCCCGTCGCCCCACCCTCGTACCCGTACGAGGGGAAGTACCGGCCCCAGCCGCCGTCGGGCCCCGGCGACCCGCTGGACACCGGGCCCCGCGCGCCGGTCGAGAACACGCGCTACCGCTACGACCTGTCCGCCGTCTGCGACCTGCGGTACGCCGTCTTCGGCGGGCGCGTCTGGGAGCGGGCCGACGACGGCGCCGCGGTCACGGTGCGGTGGGCGGGCGACCGCATGCGCGGGTACATGAGCTGGTCGGACGGCCGCAAGGACCGCGCCGAACCCGACACCGCGGTCTTCGAGACCGACACGCCCGAACTGACCGAACTCCGCTTCCGCCTGCTGGCCGGGCCCGCGCCGGAGTGCCTCGGTCAGGAGCCCGCGCGGCGGTACCGGGACGCGCCGGCGGCCACCCTCGGCCCGGAGCGGCCCGAACGGGGCGTGCGGTACCCGTACGACATGACCAAGGAGTGCGACCTGCGGTACGCGGTCTTCGCGGGGCGCCTCTGGCAGGCCGAGAGCGACGGGCGGTCGCAGACGATCGTCGACTGGGCGAACGACCTCCCTCTGGCGGCCTTCATGACCCTGAAGTCCGATCGGCAGGCGGTCCTGGAGTGGCCGGCCGGGGCTGCCGAGACCCCGCGCACGACCACGTACCACCCGGTGGACGCACGGGACGACGACTGCCAGCAAGACCAGTAAGGCCGGTAAGAGGCGCCCCGCGCCCTCCCGCCTCAGTACGCGACCCCCACGCCCTGGCCGACCGTCGCCCGGTCGTCGATCATCGCCAGCATGGCGTGGGCGACGTCGGCGCGGGCGAGGGAGCGGCCCCGGGGCGGGGTGCCGCCGACGACCGAGCGGTAGCGGCCGGTGACGGGCTTGTTCGTCAGCTTGGGCGGGCGTACGGAGGTCCACTCCGTGGCGCTCGCCGCCACCTCGGCCTCCATCACGCGCAGGTCGTCGTAGATGTCCTTCAGGACCGAGTTGATGATCGCGAGCACGGCCTTGTCGACGACGGTCTGGCCGTTCGGGACGGGGCCGAGCGGCGCGGCGCTGACCACGAGGAGGCGCCGGACGCCCTCGGCGTCCATCGAGGCGAGGACCGAGCGCGTGAGCTTCGCGGCGATTCCGGCGTCGGCGCGGCTGCGGGCGCCGATCCCCGAGAGCACGGCGTCCTTGCCCGCGACCGCTCCGTGCAGCGCGCCGGGGTCCGTGAGGTCGGCGCGGTAGACCTCCAGGCGGTCACCGGTGACGGTGAGCCGTGCCGGGTCGCGGACGACGGCCGTCACCTCGTGTCCCGCGTCGAGTGCCTGGCGGACGATCTCCTGGCCGACTCCGCCGGTCGCTCCGAAGACAGTGAGCTTCATGGCACACCTCGCATTCGATGGGGTGGGTGAGTGTTCACTCACCCACTAGGGTGGGTGAGTACTCACTCACCCGTCAAGTGCGGTTGGAGCCTGCATGGACCAGAAGCCGACCCGTGTCCGGATCATCGACGCGGCCCACAGCCTCATGCGCACCGCAGGCCTGGCCCGCACCACCACCAAGGAGATCGCCAAGGCGGCGGGCTGCTCCGAGGCGGCGCTCTACAAGTACTTCCCGAGCAAGGAAGACCTGTTCGTGACCGTCCTCAACGAGCGGCTGCCCCAGCTCGGTGGACTCCTCGGCACCCTCGTCACCGACCCCGGCGGCCGGAGCGTCGAGGAGAACCTCACCGAGATCGCCCGCCAGGCCGCGCTCTTCTACGAGCAGACCTTCCCGATCGCCGCCTCGCTCTACGCCGAGCCGAGCCTCAAGCGCCGCCACGACGCGGTGATGCGCGAGCTCGGCGTCGGCCCCCACCGCCCGATCGAGGGCCTCGCCGCCTACCTCCGCGCCGAGCAGCAGCACGGCCGCATCGGCCCCACCGCCGACCCGCTGGCCGCCGCCTCCCTGCTCCTGGGCGCCTGTGTCCAGCGCGCCTTCGCCTGGGAGATGACCGGCGACGGCCGGCCCCCGCAGGACGTCGACACCTTCGCGGCCGCGCTCGCCCGCACCCTCATGACGGGGATCAGCTAGCCGGTGTCGCCAGCCAGTCGTCGACGCCCGAGAGCAGCTTCCGCCGTACGTCCTCCGGAGCCGCCGAGGCGCGGATCGACTGACGGGCCAGCTCGGCCAGTTCCGCGTCCGTGAAGGCGTGGTGGCGGCGGGCGATCTCGTACTGGGCGGCCAGCCGGGAGCCGAAGAGCAGCGGGTCGTCCGCGCCCAGGGCCATCGGGACGCCGGCCTCGAAGAGGGTCCGCAGCGGGACGTCCTCGTGCTTCTCGTAGACCCCGAGCGCCACGTTGGACGCCGGGCAGACCTCGCAGGTCACGCCCTTCTCGGCGAGTTTGCGCAGCACCCGGGGGTCCTCCGCCGCCCGCACCCCGTGGCCGATCCGCGCCGCCCGGAGGTCGTCCAGGCAGTCCCGTACGGACGAGGGCCCCGTCAGCTCGCCGCCGTGCGGGGCCGCCAGCAGGCCGCCGTCGCGGGCGATCGCGAAGGCCCGGTCGAAGTCGCGGGCCATGCCCCGGCGCTCGTCGTTGGAGAGCCCGAAGCCGACCACGCCCCGGTCCGCGTACCGCACGGCGAGCCGGGCGAGCGTACGGGCCTCCAGCGGGTGCTTCATCCGGTTCGCCGCCACCACGACCCGCATCCCGAGACCGGTCTCCCGCGCGGCCGAGTCGACCGCGTCCAGGATGACCTCCATGGCCGGGATCAGACCGCCGAGCAGCGGGGCGTACGAGGTCGGGTCGACCTGGATCTCCAGCCACCCCGAGCCGTCCCGCACATCCTCCTGGGCCGCCTCGCGTACGAGCCGCCGGATGTCCTCGGGCTCCCGCAGGCAGGACCGGGCGATGTCGTACAGCCGCTGGAAGCGGAACCAGCCGCGCTCGTCGGTGGCCCGCAGCTTAGGCGGGGTGCCGCTGCTCAGCGCCTCCGGCAGATGGACGCCGTACTTGTCCGCCAGCTCGATGAGCGTCGTGGACCGCATAGAACCCGTGAAGTGCAGGTGCAGATGCGCCTTGGGCAGCAGATTGATGTCGCGGGAAACGTGCTCGGAAACGTGCTCCATTGAAGGATCTTGCCGCACCCGAATGGACGAACACAGCCCCTTTCCCCGATCGGGACCTTGCTAGAACGTAAAAACGGGCCCCTGGTTCCGAAGAACCAGGGGCCCGGGAGCGGAGGCGCGACTAGTCGCGGGCCTCCGCGAGCAGCTTCTGGATCCGGGACACGCCCTCCTTGAGGTCGTCGTCACCGAGCGCGTACGAGAGCCGCAGGTAGCCCGGCGTGCCGAAGGCCTCGCCCGGGACGACCGCGACCTCGGCCTCGTCCAGGATCAGGGCGGCCAGCTCGACCGAGGTCTGCGGGCGCTTGCCGCGGATCTCCTTGCCGAGCAGCCCCTTCACCGACGGGTACACGTAGAACGCGCCCTCGGGCGTCGGGCAGTAGACGCCCTCGATCTCGTTGAGCATGTGCACGATCGTCTGGCGGCGCCGGTCGAAGGCGTGGCCCATCTCCTCGACTGCCTTCAGGTCGCCCGAGACGGCGGCGAGGGCGGCGGCCTGCGCCACGTTGCTCACGTTCGACGTGGCGTGCGACTGCAGGTTCGTCGCGGCCTTCACGACGTCCTTCGGGCCGATGATCCACCCCACACGCCAGCCGGTCATCGCGTACGTCTTGGCGACACCGTTGACCACGATGCACTTGTCGCGCAGCTCGGGCATGACCGCCGGCAGGGAGACGGCGGAGGCGCCGCCGTAGACCAGGTGCTCGTAGATCTCGTCCGTCAGCACCCACAGACCGTGCTCGACGGCCCAGCGGCCGATCGCCTCGGTGTCGGCCTCGCTGTACACGGCGCCGGTCGGGTTCGAGGGGGAGACGAAGAGGACGACCTTCGTCCGCTCCGTGCGCGCCGCCTCCAGCTGCTCCACCGAGACGCGGTAGCCGGTGGTCTCGTCGGCGACGACCTCGACCGGGACACCGCCCGCGAGCCGGATCGACTCGGGGTACGTCGTCCAGTACGGGGCCGGGACGATGACCTCGTCGCCCGGGTCGAGGATGGCGGCGAACGCCTCGTAGATCGCCTGCTTGCCGCCGTTGGTCACCAGGACCTGGGAGGCGTCGACCTCGTAGCCGGAGTCGCGCAGCGTCTTGGCGACGATCGCGGCCTTCAGCTCGGGCAGGCCGCCGGCCGGCGTGTAGCGGTGGAACTTCGGGTTCTTGCACGCCTCGACGGCGGCTTCGACGATGTAGTCAGGCGTCGGGAAGTCGGGCTCACCCGCGCCGAAACCGATCACCGGGCGCCCGGCGGCCTTGAGGGCCTTGGCCTTGGCGTCGACGGCGAGGGTGGCGGACTCGGAGATCGCACCGATGCGGGCGGAGACCCGGCGCTCGGTCGGAGGGGTAGCAGCGCTCATACGGCCCATGCTCCCAGACCCGCTTCCCGCCCGGCACACAGGTTTCAGGGAGCGGACAGGAACGGTCATTCCTGGTCGCGGGTGGGGTGGCCGGGACGCTTGGCCGCTTTCTGTTCGACGTGGGGCTCATGAACACGTACACTCACTGCTCGTTGGCCCTCACCGACCACGTCTCACGATGCGGTAGGTTGGGGAAGCCACAAAGGGTCGTAGCTCAATTGGTAGAGCACCGGTCTCCAAAACCGGCGGTTGGGGGTTCAAGTCCCTCCGGCCCTGCTACACACACCGCCAGGATGTGTGCGCATGTACGTACTTCTATGCACCGCCGTGCGGATCCACCCGGCACGGCACTGCCATGACCCGGGATCAGGTGAGAAGCGTGACGGACGCCGTGGGCTCCATCGACATGCCTGATGCCGAGGACGAGGCTCCGGACTCGAAGAAGAAGGCCCGCAAGGGCGGCAAGCGCGGAAAGAAGGGCCCCCTGGGCCGTCTCGCGCTCTTCTACCGCCAGATCGTCGCGGAGCTTCGCAAGGTCGTCTGGCCCACTCGCAGCCAGCTGACGACGTACACCACGGTAGTGATTGTCTTCGTTGTCATCATGATCGGCCTTGTCACCGTGATTGACTATGGCTTCCAGGAAGCAGTCAAGTACGTCTTCGGCTGACTTCTTGTTCCACCCCATCAGTAACCAGGAAGAAGCAGCCACCGTGTCTGACCCGAACCTGAACGAGTCTGTGTCCGAGGACGAGCTCGACATCCTCGAGGCGGCCGACGAGGACCAGGCCGAGGCTGCTGACGCCGCTGCGGGCGAGGCTGCCGAAGAGGCCGCCCTCCAGATCGAGGACGACTCCGACGCGGACGAGTCCGACGACGAGGTCGAGTCCGACGAGGACGACTCCGACGTCGAGGCCGAGACCGAAGAGGTCGAGGAGGTCGTCGAGGCCGAGGTCGAGGAGGAGCCCGCCGCTCCCGTCGACCCGATCCAGGCGCTGCGTGACGAACTCCGCGGCCTGCCCGGCGAGTGGTACGTGATCCACACCTACGCGGGCTACGAGAAGCGCGTGAAGGCCAACCTGGAGCAGCGCGCCGTCTCGCTGAACGTCGAGGAGTTCATCTACCAGGCCGAGGTGCCCGAGGAAGAGATCGTCCAGATCAAGAACGGCGAGCGCAAGAACGTCCGGCAGAACAAGCTGCCCGGCTACGTGCTCGTTCGCATGGATCTGACGAACGAGTCCTGGGGCGTCGTCCGCAACACCCCCGGCGTCACCGGCTTCGTGGGCAACGCCTACGACCCGTACCCGCTGACCCTGGACGAGATCGTCAAGATGCTCGCCCCCGAGGCCGAGGAGAAGGCCGCTCGCGAGGCCGCCGAGGCCGAGGGCAAGCCGGCTCCGGCCCGCAAGGTCACCGTCGAGGTCCTGGACTTCGAGGTCGGCGACTCGGTCACCGTCACCGACGGCCCCTTCGCCACCCTGCAGGCCACGATCAACGAGATCAACGCCGACTCGAAGAAGGTCAAGGGCCTCGTCGAGATCTTCGGTCGCGAGACCCCGGTCGAGCTCAGCTTCGACCAGATCCAGAAGAACTGACCCTCACGGGCACATCTTCACATCGGTTTTCCGACCAGGTCAGAGTGGCTCACAGCCGCTCTGACCTGCTCGGTTTTTAGCCGCACGTCTATACCCGTTATCGTTGTGCGGTATGCCTCCATCCGGATGACCGGATGGCGGGCTGAACACTCTCACTAGGACCCGGAGAGAGCAATGCCTCCCAAGAAGAAGAAGGTCACGGGGCTTATCAAGCTCCAGATCAACGCTGGTGCGGCCAACCCGGCCCCGCCGGTCGGCCCCGCGCTCGGCCAGCACGGCGTCAACATCATGGAGTTCTGCAAGGCCTACAACGCCGCGACCGAGTCGCAGCGTGGCATGGTCGTGCCGGTGGAGATCACGGTCTACGAAGACCGCAGCTTCACCTTCATCACCAAGACTCCGCCGGCCGCCAAGCTGATCCTCAAGGCCGCGGGTGTGGACAAGGGCTCCGGCGAGCCGCACAAGACCAAGGTCGCCAAGCTGACGGCTGCCCAGGTCCGCGAGATCGCCACGGTCAAGCTCCCCGACCTGAACGCCAACGACCTTGACGCCGCGTCGAAGATCATCGCCGGCACCGCCCGTTCCATGGGCATCACGGTCGAGGGCTGATCACCCCCCTCGTGACCTCCAGTGGTAGGGCCTGCGCGGCCCGCACCACGACTCCATACCTGAACCAACAGGAGCAGAAGTGAAGCGCAGCAAGGCTCTCCGCGGCGCGGACGCCAAGATCGACCGGGAGCGTAACTACGCCCCCCTCGAGGCCGTCCGTCTCGCCAAGGACACCGCCACCACCAAGTTCGACGGCACCGTCGAGGTCGCCTTCCGCCTGGGCGTCGACCCGCGCAAGGCCGACCAGATGGTCCGTGGCACCGTGAACCTCCCGCACGGCACCGGTAAGACCGCCCGGGTCCTGGTCTTCGCGACCGGTGACCGTGCCGAGGCCGCAGTTGCCGCTGGCGCCGACATCGTCGGTTCCGACGAGCTCATCGACGAGATCTCCAAGGGCCAGCGCCTGAACGAGTTCGACGCCGTCGTCGCCACCCCGGACCTCATGGGCAAGGTCGGCCGCCTCGGCCGCGTCCTCGGCCCGCGTGGTCTCATGCCGAACCCGAAGACCGGCACCGTCACCCCCGATGTCGCCAAGGCTGTCAACGACATCAAGGGCGGCAAGATCGAGTTCCGCGTCGACAAGCACTCGAACCTGCACTTCATCATCGGCAAGGTCTCCTTCGACGAGACGAAGCTGGTCGAGAACTACGCCGCGGCTCTGGAGGAGATCCTCCGTCTGAAGCCGTCCGCCGCCAAGGGCCGCTACATCAAGAAGGCGACCCTGGCGACGACGATGGGCCCCGGCATCCCGCTGGACTCCAACCGCACCCGCAACCTCCTCGTCGAGGAGGACCCGGCAGCTGTCTGACCGGGCCGAGCCCCACAGGCTCACTGAGTGGTCAGCCGGCCCCCAGCCCCTCTCCGGAGGGGCCGGGGGCCGGCTTTTTTCATACGGGGCTGTCGGCGCGGTGGGATACCGTTCGGATGACCGAGTAGCTGAAGATTTTTTGGGGTGGGGACTCATGCGCAAGACCGCGTGGAAGCGCGCCGGCGTCTCGCTGGTCGCCGTGGCCGTCGTGGCCGGTGTCGCGGGCTGTCAGGACGGCGACGAGGGGAAGAAGAAGGCCGCGGACGCGCCCGCGAAGCCGCAGCTGCAGACCCAGGCGGCCGTCACGAAGGTCATCCAGGCCGCGTACGAGAAGACCTCGGCCGCGAAGTCGGCGAAGGTCAAGATGACCATGACGATGCCGGCCGGCCTCGAGGGCGGCGGCACCATGGAGATGACCGGCGTCCAGGGCTGGGACCCGGCCGCGATGGACATGACCGTCAAGGGCTCGATGCTCGCCGCGGGGGACCCCGACGCCCCCGAGCAGGTCCGCATGATCATGCTCGACGGCGCGATGTACATGGACCTCGGCACCAAGATGGCCGCCGAGACCGACGGCAAGCGCTGGATGAAGCTCGACCTCAAGGCCGCCGCGGACATGTCCGGGGACAAGGACCTCCAGAAGTCGATGACCGGCGGCCTGGAGAACATGAACCAGGACCCGGCCAAGCAGATCGCCCTGATGCTGGACTCGCCGAACCTGAAGCACGTGGGCCCGGAGAAGGTCGACGGCGTGGAGGCGCAGCACTACAAGGGCTCGCTGACCCTGGAGCAGATGGTCGCCACGAACAAGTCCCTCGACGTGCTCTCCGAGCAGGAGCGCAAGGACCTGATCGCGAACATCAAGAAGTCCGGCATCACGGGGTACGACACCGAGCTGTGGGTGAACGGCGACGGCTACCCGGTGAAGATGGACATCGGTATGAAGACGCCGCAGGGCGCGGTCTCGATCGTGGCCCACTACTCGGACTACGGCGCCAAGGCCGCGGTCGAGGCCCCGCCGGCCAAGGACACGGTCGACCTCTTCAAGATGCTCAAGGAGATGGGCGAAGCGGGCGGCGAGGGCGAAGGTCAGGCCTGAGCCGACTGAGCCGTACGGGCGGATTTGCTCCCGGCCGCCACCGTCACGTACTCTTCCACAGAAGCCAAAGACCGCTGGTCGTTGCCGTGCTCTCGCAAGAGGGTCCGGTGGCCGAAGGTTCGCTGAGATGCGAACGGCCCGCGCAGGTGATCGTGGAAGAGTTCCCGGTTCGTTTCGATCCGGTCGAGCTGAGCCCCGTGCGCCTGCGCCGGGGCGTTTCTCTTTGTTCAGCCCCTTCTGAGCGGTCCTCATCACCCGGAAGGAGGCCGACGCTCTATGGCAAGGCCCGACAAGGCTGCCGCGGTAGCCGAGCTCAAGGACAAGTTCCAGAGCTCGAGCGCCGTCGTGCTGACCGAGTACCGGGGTCTCACCGTGGCCCAGCTCAAGACGCTGCGCCGTTCGCTCGGTGAGAACGCCCAGTACGCCGTGGTGAAGAACACGCTGACCAAGATTGCGGCCAACGAGGCCGGGATCACCTCGCTCGACGACCAGTTCACCGGTCCGACGGGCGCTGCCTTCATCACCGGTGACCCGGTGGAGTCGGCGAAGGGTCTTCGTGACTTCGCCAAGGACAACCCGAATCTCATCATCAAGGGCGGTGTCCTTGATGGTAAGGCGCTCTCCGCCGATGAGATCAAGAAGCTTGCGGACCTCGAGTCCCGCGAGGTTCTGCTCAGCAAGCTGGCCGGTGCCTTCAAGGGCAAGCAGTCCCAGACTGCTTCGCTCCTCCAGGCGCTGCCGTCGAAGTTCGTCCGCACCGCGGAGGCGCTTCGCGTCAAGCTCGCCGAGCAGGGCGGTGCCGAGTAATTCGGCTCGCGCACTGATCCGCGCCGCCTAGTGCGTGGGTCGTAGCGGGCCGTTACGCCCGCCTCTATATACATCCGGCACCTGCCGATTTAGTGGAAGGATCGCCCATCATGGCGAAGCTCTCTCAGGAAGACCTCCTCGCCCAGTTCGAGGAGATGACCCTCATCGAGCTCTCCGAGTTCGTGAAGGCGTTCGAGGACAAGTTCGACGTCACCGCCGCTGCGGCCGTCGCCGTTGCCGGCCCCGCCGGCCCGGGCGCCGTCGCCGACGCCGTCGAGGAGCAGGACGAGTTCGACGTCATCCTCGAGGGTGCGGGCGACAAGAAGATCCAGGTCATCAAGGTCGTGCGCGAGCTCACCTCCCTGGGTCTGAAGGAGGCCAAGGACCTCGTCGACGGCACCCCGAAGCCGGTTCTCGAGAAGGTCGCCAAGGAGGCCGCGGAGAAGGCTGCCGAGTCCCTCAAGGCCGCCGGCGCCTCCGTCACGGTCAAGTAAGACCCTGCGAGTCTCCTGACTCGTTCTGGCGCCTCTCAGGCGCCTCGCCAAGGGCGATCACCCATCCGGGTGGTCGCCCTTCGGCGTACCCGGGGACGGGCGTGGCGGCGGGTGTGAGAGCCCTCCCGGGCGGAGTATGGTGATCTTCGCCGTGCGCCCCCGCTGACCGGGGGGCCTTGACGAACCGCACGCAGCGCGCAATTCTCAGGACGCGTCGTCACAACGATCCGTATCCGAGGCATGGATCGACGGCGGAACGGGCAGTATCGAGGTGCGCCGCACGGCGCGAGGTACCGCGGAGTTGAGAACAACGAGGGTCGCGAAAAACTCGCCCTGGACATCAGTGGGCCAAGTGGCTACACTGACCCTTTGCGCTGCCTGTTAGCTGCCCCCTGCCCGTCACCTGGGGCATACCCTCGCGAGAGCATTGTCGGCAGACCTGACCTGACCTGGGCTTTTGACCATATCGGGAAATGTCTGTCCCTCTGCGTCGCTGGGGACCGGTACGCGCGTAGTGAGTCCGAGCCCTCGGAAGGACCCCCTCTTGGCCGCCTCGCGCAACGCCTCGACCAATACGAACAACGGCGCCAGCACCGCCCCGCTGCGCATCTCCTTTGCAAAGATCAAGGAGCCCCTCGAGGTTCCGAACCTCCTCGCGCTGCAGACCGAGAGCTTTGACTGGCTGCTCGGCAACGCCGCCTGGAAGGCTCGCGTCGAGGCAGCTCTCGAGTCGGGACAGGACGTCCCCAGGAAGTCGGGTCTGGAAGAGATCTTCGAGGAGATCTCGCCGATCGAGGACTTCTCCGGGTCGATGTCGCTGACCTTCCGCGACCACCGCTTCGAGCCCCCGAAGAACTCGATCGACGAGTGCAAGGACCGTGACTTCACGTACGGCGCCCCGCTCTTCGTCACCGCCGAGTTCACCAACAACGAGACCGGCGAGATCAAGTCCCAGACGGTCTTCATGGGCGACTTCCCGCTCATGACGAACAAGGGCACCTTCGTCATCAACGGCACCGAGCGTGTCGTGGTCTCGCAGCTGGTGCGTTCGCCGGGCGTCTACTTCGACTCCTCGATCGACAAGACGTCCGACAAGGACATCTTCTCCGCCAAGATCATCCCGTCCCGGGGTGCCTGGCTGGAGATGGAGATCGACAAGCGCGACATGGTCGGTGTCCGCATCGACCGCAAGCGCAAGCAGTCCGTCACCGTCCTCCTCAAGGCTCTCGGCTGGACCACCGAGCAGATCCTGCAGGAGTTCGGCGAGTACGAGTCCATGCGCGCCACCCTGGAGAAGGACCACACCCAGGGCCAGGACGACGCGCTGCTCGACATCTACCGCAAGCTCCGTCCGGGCGAGCCGCCGACCCGCGAGGCCGCTCAGACGCTGCTCGAGAACCTCTACTTCAACCCGAAGCGCTACGACCTCGCGAAGGTCGGCCGCTACAAGGTGAACAAGAAGCTCGGCGCGGACGAGCCGCTGGACGCCGGTGTCCTGACCACCGACGACATCATCGCCACGATCAAGTACCTGGTGAAGCTCCACGCGGGCGAGACCGAGACGATCGGCGAGTCGGGCCGGGAGATCGTCGTCGAGACCGACGACATCGACCACTTCGGCAACCGTCGTCTGCGCAACGTCGGCGAGCTCATCCAGAACCAGGTCCGTACGGGTCTGGCTCGTATGGAGCGCGTCGTGCGTGAGCGCATGACCACCCAGGACGTCGAGGCGATCACGCCGCAGACCCTGATCAACATCCGGCCGGTCGTCGCCTCCATCAAGGAGTTCTTCGGCACCAGCCAGCTGTCGCAGTTCATGGACCAGAACAACCCGCTGTCGGGTCTGACGCACAAGCGTCGTCTCTCGGCGCTGGGTCCCGGTGGTCTGTCCCGTGAGCGGGCCGGCTTCGAGGTCCGAGACGTGCACCCGTCCCACTACGGACGCATGTGCCCGATCGAGACCCCCGAAGGCCCGAACATCGGTCTGATCGGTTCGCTCGCCTCGTACGGCCGCGTCAACGCGTTCGGCTTCATCGAGACGCCGTACCGCAAGGTCGTCGACGGCCAGGTCACCGACGAGGTCGACTACATCACCGCCGACGAGGAGGACCGCTTCGTCATCGCCCAGGCGAACGCGACCCTGAACGACGAGCTCCGCTTCACCGAGCCGCGCGTTCTGGTTCGCCGCCGTGGTGGCGAGGTCGACTACGTCCCGCCGACCGAGGTCGACTACATGGACGTCTCGCCGCGCCAGATGGTGTCGGTCGCGACGGCCATGATCCCCTTCCTCGAGCACGACGACGCCAACCGTGCCCTCATGGGCGCGAACATGATGCGTCAGGCGGTGCCGCTGATTAAGTCCGAGGCCCCGCTCGTCGGCACCGGCATGGAGTACCGCTGTGCCACCGACGCCGGTGACGTGCCGAAGGCCGACAAGGACGGTGTCGTCCAGGAGGTCTCGGCCGACTACATCACCGTCGCCAACGACGACGGCACGTACACCACGTACCGGATGGCCAAGTTCTCCCGCTCGAACCAGGGCACCTCGGTCAACCAGAAGGTCGTCGTCTCCGAGGGCGACCGGGTCATCGAGGGCCAGGTCCTCGCCGACGGTCCGGCCACCGAGAACGGTGAGATGGCGCTCGGCAAGAACCTGCTCGTGGCGTTCATGCCGTGGGAGGGTCACAACTACGAGGACGCGATCATCCTGTCGCAGCGCCTCGTGCAGGACGACGTCCTCTCCTCGATCCACATCGAGGAGCACGAGGTCGACGCCCGTGACACCAAGCTCGGCCCGGAGGAGATCACCCGGGACATCCCGAACGTCTCCGAGGAGGTCCTCGCCGACCTCGACGAGCGCGGCATCATCCGTATCGGTGCCGAGGTCGTCGCCGGCGACATCCTCGTCGGCAAGGTCACGCCCAAGGGTGAGACCGAGCTGACCCCGGAGGAGCGTCTGCTCCGCGCGATCTTCGGTGAGAAGGCGCGTGAGGTCCGTGACACCTCGCTGAAGGTGCCGCACGGCGAGACCGGCAAGGTCATCGGCGTCCGCGTCTTCGACCGCGAGGAGGGCGACGAGCTTCCCCCGGGCGTGAACCAGCTGGTCCGCGTCTACGTCGCCCAGAAGCGCAAGATCACCGATGGTGACAAGCTCGCCGGCCGTCACGGCAACAAGGGTGTCATCTCCAAGATCCTTCCGATCGAGGACATGCCCTTCCTCGAGGACGGCACCCCGGTCGACATCATCCTGAACCCGCTGGGTGTCCCGTCCCGAATGAACCCGGGACAGGTCCTGGAGATCCACCTCGGCTGGCTCGCCAGCCGCGGCTGGGACGTCTCCGGCCTCGCGGACGACTGGGCGAAGCGCCTGCAGGCCATCGGCGCCGACCAGGTCGCCCCGGGCACCAACGTCGCCACCCCCGTCTTCGACGGTGCGCGTGAGGACGAGCTCGCGGGTCTGCTCCAGCACACGATCCCGAACCGCGACGGCGAGCGCATGGTGCTCCCCTCCGGCAAGGCGCGTCTGTTCGACGGCCGCTCCGGCGAGCCGTTCCCGGACCCGATCTCGGTCGGGTACATGTACATCCTCAAGCTCCACCACCTGGTCGACGACAAGCTGCACGCCCGGTCGACCGGTCCGTACTCGATGATCACCCAGCAGCCGCTGGGTGGTAAGGCCCAGTTCGGTGGCCAGCGCTTCGGTGAGATGGAGGTGTGGGCGCTCGAGGCATACGGCGCCGCGTACGCCCTCCAGGAGCTGCTGACGATCAAGTCCGACGACGTGACCGGCCGCGTGAAGGTCTACGAGGCCATCGTCAAGGGCGAGAACATCCCTGAGCCCGGCATCCCCGAGTCCTTCAAGGTGCTCATCAAGGAGATGCAGTCCCTGTGCCTCAACGTGGAGGTGCTGTCCTCGGACGGCATGTCCATCGAGATGCGCGACACCGACGAGGACGTCTTCCGCGCAGCGGAGGAGCTCGGTATCGACCTGTCCCGGCGCGAGCCGAGCAGCGTCGAAGAGGTCTGACGGGAGTCCGGTACGGGGGCTCAGCGATGAGCCCCCGGCCGGCCCCAGGACCCCCGTTTCAGACCCCAAGACTTACAACCCTGAGAGGGATTGACGCATAGTGCTCGACGTCAACTTCTTCGATGAGCTCCGGATCGGTCTGGCCACCGCTGACGACATCCGTCAGTGGAGCCACGGCGAGGTCAAGAAGCCCGAGACCATCAACTACCGCACGCTCAAGCCCGAGAAGGACGGACTCTTCTGCGAGAAGATCTTCGGTCCGACCCGGGACTGGGAGTGCTACTGCGGCAAGTACAAGCGTGTCCGCTTCAAGGGCATCATCTGTGAGCGGTGTGGCGTCGAGGTCACCCGCGCCAAGGTGCGCCGTGAGCGGATGGGCCACATCGAGCTCGCCGCTCCCGTCACCCACATCTGGTACTTCAAGGGCGTCCCGTCGCGCCTCGGATACCTGCTCGACCTCGCGCCGAAGGACCTCGAGAAGGTCATCTACTTCGCCGCTTACATGATCACGTTCGTCGACGACGAGCGTCGTACGCGTGACCTGCCCTCGCTGGAGGCGCACGTCTCCGTCGAGCGTCAGCAGATCGAGAACCGTCGCGACTCCGACCTGGAGGCCCGCGCCAAGAAGCTCGAGACCGACCTGGCCGAGCTCGAGGCCGAGGGTGCCAAGGCCGACGTGCGCCGCAAGGTGCGCGAGGGCGCCGAGCGTGAGATGAAGCAGCTGCGCGACCGTGCGCAGCGCGAGATCGACCGTCTCGACGAGGTCTGGAACCGCTTCAAGAACCTCAAGGTCCAGGACCTGGAGGGCGACGAGCTCCTCTACCGCGAGCTGCGTGACCGCTTCGGCACGTACTTCGACGGTTCGATGGGTGCCGCGGCGCTGCAGAAGCGCCTGGAGTCCTTCGACCTGGAGGAGGAGGCCGAGCGCCTCCGCGAGATCATCCGTACCGGCAAGGGCCAGAAGAAGACCCGTGCGCTCAAGCGCCTCAAGGTCGTCTCCGCGTTCCTGCAGACCGCGAACAGCCCCAAGGGCATGGTTCTCGACTGCGTGCCGGTGATCCCGCCGGACCTGCGTCCGATGGTGCAGCTGGACGGTGGCCGCTTCGCGACCTCCGACCTGAACGACCTGTACCGCCGTGTGATCAACCGCAACAACCGTCTGAAGCGTCTGCTCGACCTCGGTGCCCCCGAGATCATCGTGAACAACGAGAAGCGGATGCTCCAGGAGGCGGTCGACGCCCTCTTCGACAACGGCCGTCGTGGTCGCCCGGTCACGGGCCCCGGCAACCGTCCGCTGAAGTCCCTCAGCGACATGCTGAAGGGCAAGCAGGGTCGATTCCGTCAGAACCTGCTCGGTAAGCGTGTGGACTACTCCGCGCGTTCCGTCATCGTCGTCGGTCCGCAGCTGAAGCTGCACCAGTGTGGTCTGCCGAAGGCCATGGCGCTGGAGCTCTTCAAGCCGTTCGTGATGAAGCGCCTGGTCGACCTGAACCACGCGCAGAACATCAAGAGCGCCAAGCGGATGGTCGAGCGCGGCCGCACGGTCGTGTACGACGTCCTCGAAGAGGTCATCGCCGAGCACCCGGTTCTGCTGAACCGTGCGCCCACGCTGCACCGCCTCGGCATCCAGGCCTTCGAGCCGCAGCTGGTCGAGGGCAAGGCCATCCAGATCCACCCGCTCGTCTGCACCGCGTTCAACGCGGACTTCGACGGTGACCAGATGGCCGTCCACCTGCCGCTCTCCGCGGAGGCGCAGGCCGAGGCCCGCATCCTGATGCTGTCCTCGAACAACATCCTCAAGCCGGCCGACGGCCGTCCGGTCACGATGCCGACCCAGGACATGGTCCTCGGTCTGTTCTTCCTGACCACCGACGGTGAGCTGCGCGACACCAAGGGCGAGGGCCGCGCGTTCGGCTCCACCGCGGAGGCCACCATGGCCTTCGACGCCGGCGAGCTCGCGCTGCAGTCGTCCGTCGACATCCGCTTCCCGATCGGCACCGTTCCGCCGCGCGGCTGGGTTCCCCCGGTCGCCGAGGAGGGCGAGCCGGAGTGGCAGCAGGGTGACTCGTTCCGTCTGCGTACGTCGCTGGGCCGCGCGCTCTTCAACGAGCTGCTGCCCGAGGACTACCCCTTCGTCGACTACTCGGTCGGCAAGAAGCAGCTCTCCGAGATCGTCAACGACCTCGCCGAGCGCTACCCCAAGGTCATCGTGGCGGCGACGCTCGACAACCTGAAGGCGGCGGGCTTCTACTGGGCGACCCGTTCCGGCGTCACCGTGGCCATCTCCGACGTCGTCGTTCCCGAGGCGAAGAAGGCCATCGTCGCGGGCTACGAGGCTCAGGACGAGAAGGTCCAGAAGCAGTACGAGCGCGGTCTCATCACCAAGGAAGAGCGCACTCAGGAGCTCATCGCGATCTGGACCAAGGCGACCAACGAGGTTGCCGAGGCCATGAACGAGAACTTCCCCAAGACGAACCCCATCTTCATGATGGTTGACTCGGGTGCCCGAGGAAACATGATGCAGATGCGGCAGATCGCCGGTATGCGTGGTCTGGTGTCGAACGCCAAGAACGAGACGATCCCGCGTCCCATCAAGGCGTCCTTCCGTGAGGGCCTCACCGTCCTCGAGTACTTCATCTCGACGCACGGTGCCCGTAAGGGTCTGGCCGACACCGCCCTGCGTACCGCCGACTCGGGTTACCTGACCCGTCGTCTGGTGGACGTCTCGCAGGACGTGATCATCCGCGAGGAGGACTGCGGCACCGAGCGCGGTCTGAAGCTGAAGATCGCCGAGAAGGGTGCCGACGGCATCCTGCGGAAGACGGACGACGTCGAGACCTCCGTGTACGCGCGGATGCTCGCCGAGGACGTCGTCGTGGACGGCAAGGTCATCGCGCCGGCCAACGTCGACCTGGGTGACGTGCTCATCGACGCCCTCGTGGGCGCCGGCGTGGAGGAGGTCAAGACCCGCTCGGTCCTGACCTGTGAGTCCGCCGTCGGTACCTGTGCCTTCTGCTACGGCCGTTCGCTGGCCACCGGCAAGCTGGTCGACATCGGTGAGGCCGTCGGCATCATCGCGGCCCAGTCCATCGGTGAGCCCGGTACCCAGCTGACGATGCGTACCTTCCACACCGGTGGTGTGGCCGGTGACGACATCACCCAGGGTCTGCCCCGTGTTGTCGAGCTCTTCGAGGCCCGTCAGCCCAAGGGTGTCGCCCCGATCTCGGAGGCGGCCGGCCGCGTCCGCATCGAGGAGACCGAGAAGACCAAGAAGATCGTCGTCACCCCGGACGACGGCAGCGACGAGACGGCGTTCCCGATCTCGAAGCGTGCCCGTCTGCTGGTGGGCGAGGGCGACCACGTCGAGGTGGGCCAGAAGCTCACCGTGGGTGCCACCAACCCGCACGACGTGCTGCGGATCCTCGGTCAGCGCGCGGTCCAGGTCCACCTGGTCGGCGAAGTCCAGAAGGTCTACAACTCGCAGGGTGTGTCGATCCACGACAAGCACATCGAGATCATCATCCGGCAGATGCTGCGCCGCGTGACGATCATCGAGTCCGGCGACGCGGAGCTGCTGCCGGGCGAGCTCGTCGAGCGCTCGAAGTTCGAGACCGAGAACCGTCGTGTGGTCACCGAGGGCGGTCACCCCGCCTCCGGCCGTCCGCAGCTGATGGGTATCACCAAGGCCTCGCTGGCGACGGAGTCCTGGCTGTCGGCCGCCTCCTTCCAGGAGACGACCCGAGTCCTGACGGATGCGGCGATCAACGCCAAGTCCGACAGCCTCATCGGCCTCAAGGAGAACGTCATCATCGGTAAGCTCATCCCGGCCGGTACGGGTCTGTCCCGCTACCGCAACATCCGGGTCGAGCCGACCGAGGAGGCCAAGGCCGCGATGTACTCGGCCGTCGGCTACGACGACATCGACTACTCGCCGTTCGGCACGGGCTCCGGCCAGGCCGTTCCGCTGGAGGACTACGACTACGGTCCGTACAACCAGTAAGCGAGTCGCTTGATCGACCGAAGGGCGGTCACCCCGTTGCGTACGGGGTGGCCGCCCTTCGGGTTTTTCACCGGCTCGCGATCTCCCACAGGGCGAAGCCCAGGCCTGCCGTGGCGGTGAGGGCGGCGACCGAGGCCAGGGGCCAGCGGGCGCGTTCCAGGGCGTCGAGGCGGGCCTCGTGGTCGGCGAGCTGTTTGTCGGTCTGGTCGCTGCGCTGGACGAGGAGGGCGAGCGAGCCGTCGACGCGGGCGAAGCCGGCCTCCAGCGTGCCGCGGAGCCGCTCCAGTTCCAGCGCCACCGCCACGGGGTCGTTCGGATCAGACTCGGTCATCCGCCGCCCCCGGGGTGGTGCGCAGCCAGGAGGGCAGCAGGTGCTGGACGGCCGGTACCGCCATCACCCGGGTCAGGGCGGCGGCGACGGCGAGCGCTCCGGCGACCCAGGGGAGGGTCGCGGGGAGGCCGGAGGCGTCGACGATCGCGGGGAGGACGACGGCGATGCCGACCGCGCTCTGCAGGACGGTGCGGACGGTCCGCTTCGTGTTCTCGGACAGGGCCATGGGGGCTCCTCGGGTTCAGGTGGTGTGGGGGACCTTGAGCGCGTTCCAGGAGGTGGCGCCCGGCCAGCCGTCGGCGTCGGTGCCGCGGAAGCCGAGCTTGCGCTGCCAGGCGGCGTACGACTGGCGGTCGGACTCGGACCAGCGGGGGCTCGGGCCGACCTGGTAGCGGCCGCAGCCCTCGGCCATCAGCCGGCGGCCCATCGCGGTGACGATCGGGGAGCTCGGGTTCGCCTTGAAGAACGCGGTGCCGGGGAACGGCTGGTAGCGCGGCGGGGCGGGCTTCTGCGGGGTGGTCGGGGGCTGCTTCGACGGGGCCGTGCCGAGCCGCTTCTGGACCCGTTCGCGCATGCCGGGCATCGCGAAGCCGCGCGGGTCGCTCTTCCAGTCCGACCACTCCAGGTGGCCGATGACGGACTTGGCGCCCCAGCCGTGGGCGCGGCAGAGCGCGGCGGAGGTCCGTTCGATGGCGTCGAGCTGGGCGGCCGGCCAGGGGTCGGCGCCGTTGCCGAGGTTGATGCACTCGAAGCCGTAGAAGCGGGAGTTGCCGTCGACGGCGCCGGGACTGCCCTGGTGCATCCGGGGGGCCGGGGGCCGGGCCCCGTACGTCTCGGTGATCACGGCCTGGAGGACCGAGGGGTCGCCGCCGCCGGCGTGGTTGGCGCGGCCGTTGGCGACGAGGTGGACGGTGCCGTCCTTGGCGATCACGCCATGGCAGAGCGGGCCCGGCAGTCCGGCGTAGCCGTTGTAGCAGAGCTCGACGGACGAGGCGGTGCCGCTGGAGACCGTGTGGTGGATCATCACGCCGACGACGGGACCCCAGGCTCCCGCCTGGTTGCGGTGGTGGGTGCGCCAGCTGTCGTGCTCGACGACCTTGACGCCTTCGGCGCGGAGCGCGGCGACGAGCCGGTCCGCGGTGAGGGGAGTGGCCATGGGTGACCTCCAGGCTTGCGGGCGGGGCGGGGGTGCGGGCATGCGGGCATGAAAAAAGCCCGCTCGGGGCGGGCGTCCGTACGGGTGTGGGGGGCTTAAGGAACGGGTTGCGGGGTCGGCTCCGGCTCGGGCTCCGGCGGGGCCCAGGTCGCGCAGAGCGCGGCGTAGGCGGCGCGGCGGTGCTCGAAGTCGGCGAGGGCGGCCGCGACGGCCTGCTGGACGGCGGTGGGGTCGGGGGTGACCGGGTCCGCGTCCAGCGGGTTGACGACGACCGTGGCGTAGCCGCGCAGGGCGGTGCCCGCCTCTCCGACGGCGGTGACCTGAGCGGTGACGTAGACCGCCGGGTAGGCGCCGGTCAGCTGGTCGGGTTCGAGTGGGCCGCCGAGGGTGTTGTCGTACAGGCGGACGCTGATGGTGTGGCGGCTCTCGGTGACGGTGCCGCGACCGGCGTAGTCGATGGCCAGGCCCCAGGGCTGGTCGGGGTCGGGGGTCATGGGTGGCTCCTTTCGAGTCGAGGGGTCGGGCGGGTCAGGTCTGGCGGCCGTGCAGGAGGACCGTTTGGGCGTAGACGTTGCCGGAGCCGCTCGTGACGATGCCGTGGATCTCGAACGTGCTGGTGGCGCCGAAGCCGCCCTGCATGTCGGCGGTGACCGGGCCGGTGTGGTCGAAGGTGGAGCCGGCGGCGACGGTCGGGCCGAACTGGACGCCGTCGACCATCACCCGGATCTGGCCGACGGCGGTGCCGGAGATCCGGGTGTACATCCGCAGCCGCGTCTTGGGCTGCCAGATCGGGTTCTGGGACTGGGCGATGGTGGTCCAGACGGTGGCGTTGGTGGCCGCCCAGTGTGCGCTGGCCATGCTCTGCGGCGGGAGCATCGACAGCCACGGCCGGGCGAGACCGCCGGTGAGGACGTCGTCCGAGAGGACCTCGTGGCCGAAGGAGTCGTTGACCCGCAGCACCGGCTTGGTCCCGCCCGGGCCGCTGCCGCTGATCTGGACGAGGGTGGTGGCCGTGTTCGGGTCCTGCGGGTCCGTCTGCCGCTTCACCGTGAGTGAGCCGTTGACGACGTCGTTGAGGACGGGGCGCGTGTTCACGGCGGTGGACAGGGCCTGGATCCGGCGCTCCATCTGGATCAGCCGGTCGATGATGTCCTCGGGGAGCTGGGTCATCATGCCTCCTCGATGTAGAGCTCGGCGGTGTCGGGGCGGCCGCGCTCCGGGGGGCTGACCTTGACGCCGATGATGCGGTAGCGGCGGTCGAGGCCTCCGGGGTGCCACTCGTCGGTGATCCGGATCCGGGCGGTCCGGCCGAGGAGCGCCGGCGGGACGATCCCGCCGAGCCTGATGGTGATCGCGGGGATCAGTACGGATCCGGCGGCCCCGGCCAGGTTGGCGGCGGCCAGGGAGTTCAGCGTCGGGACGTCGCTGACCTCGTTGTGGTCCGAGGACAGGTCGACCCGCGGCCAGCCGGCGTTCAGGAGCGTCGTGTCGACCTTCTCCGCCGACATGGTCGGCCGGGACTCGGCGGCGGCGTTGGTGTTCGCCGACGCGCCTCGGGCGAGGGCGGTGGTGCCGCCGCGGGTCGCGTCGTCCGGGAAGGAGTACGACAGGATGGCGCCGGGCCGGTCGAAGATCATGTCGGTCGCGCCGGTACGGATCTTCGGGTGGCCGAGCCGGAGCTGGCGGATGCGCTCGCCGGTGACCGGGTCGCGGTAGACGAGGATCTGCTGCTCGAAGCCGTTCTCCTGGGCGGCGAGCTGGTCGAGGGCCTCCTGGTAGACGGTCTCGTCGCCGAGCCGCCAGGCCGCCGTCCGTTTGACCGGGGAGGTCTCCGTGCCGACGGCGATACCGCTCCGGCCCAGTCCGGCCTGGACCTCCGTCCACAGTCGGCGGGCGATGGCCAGCTGGTCGGTCGGCGTGGCGTAGGTGATGTCGGTGCGGATGCGGCGGCGGGTGGCGTACGAGTCGAAGGTGGCCGCCTGGATGCCCAGGGTCAGCACACCGCGCCCGCTGGACTGGAGTGTGGTGGTCCAGACGATGCCGCCCCACCACAGGTCCCCGCCGCGTTCCAGGTAGACGGTGGTGCGGCCGGCCAGGACCTTGCGGACCCGGTCGGCCATCTCCTTGTTGGGTACGGGGACGGTGCCGGACAGGGAACCGGCCCGGCCGATGTAGTCCTCGAACTGGACGTCCCGCAGCGGCAGGATGTCGATGGTCTGGTCGGTGAACAGGTCGCAGAAGATCGCCCGGTAGGGCGTGTCGAGTGCCATCGCGGGCCCCCTTACAGGACGTAGGTGGCGGAGACGTACACGGTCCGGCCGGTGGGGATGACCGCGGTGGGTGTCCAGGAACGGAGCGTGACCTGGGCGGTGGTGGCGTAGATCGTGCCGACACCGCACCCTTGGGTGTCCGTGGCCGTCGTGTCGAAGGTCATGGCCGGGGACCAGCCGGTCGGCAGGGTGCACAGTGGCTGCTCGGCGATGCTGCCGTTGGCGGGTGCGGTGATGTTCGCGCCGGTACGTGTGAGCGAGACCCGCACCATGACGACACCGGCGCGGGTGCGGCGGCCGGAGAACGAGCCGAGACTCCAGCCGGTCAGCGCCGTCGCACCGGTGAAGACGGGCTCGATGTCGTACGGCGCGTGGTAGTTGACCCACGCCGTCCCGCTCCACCGCTGCAGCACACCGTTGTTCTCGCGGAACTGCCCGGGGTAACTGCCCGTCGACAGAGTCCCGTTGACGGCGATGCCGCCGATCTCCTTCGGGTAGGCGACCCAGGCGTTGCCGTCCCAGCGCTGCAAGTAGTGGGAGTTGTCGTTGTCCTGGTACTGGCCCGGGTACGCGCCGGTGGTGCCGGCGTTGTTGTACACGGGCAGGATGCCGCCGGCGCTCACGACCGTGGTGCGCAGGTCGGTGACGACACCGCTGTCGGCCCAGCCGACGCCGCCGGTACCGGCCGAGGCCCCCGGCTTGACCCGGATGGAGAACAGCGTGAGCGAGAGCGGGGGCGGGGTGGGGGCCACCGGTGTGGCGGCGGCCTCGCCCCGGACGATCTCGACGGTCGCCTCGTACTTGCCGCCCGCGTCGGCGTCGTGGTCCTGGACGCGGAGGACGACGAGGTCGATGCGCGGGTTGAGGGGATCGCCGTCGCCGAAGGTGAGGGTGATGTCCTCGTCCAGGGCGACGGGGTAGGCGCCATCAGTGGTGGCGCCCTGGATGACGGCCCTGCCGTGGTAGACGGTGGCCGTCATCGGGCCGTTGCCGCTCAGCCACAGACCGCCGACCCGGAACTTGCCGTCGTACGTGCCGGGCAGGACGCCGGAGCGGGAGGCGAGCGGGTTGGCGGGCGTCATGGCGCCGAGGGAGGTGATTCGGGTGTTCTGGCGGGTCTGCCCTGTGGGCAGGAGCCAGCCGGAGCGTACGGGCATGGGAACTCCTGTCGGACGGTCTGTGTGCCGGGTCAGTTCTGGGGGCTGACCACGACGAAGGTGTTGTCGAAGTGACCCTTGATCTGGGTCGTGTTGGCGCCGACCTTGAACATGCCGGTGATGGCGTACGTGGCGCCCGGGGTCATGCCGTAGAAGCGCGTCACGGACGACACCGACGCGTTGATCGAGCCGGTGTGGACCGCCGCGGTCTCGTCGTTCTCCGCGATCAGCGTCGTCGTTCCCTGCGTCAGCCGGAGACCCATCGAGACCTGGGTGGGCGTGGTCGACTGGGCGTTCATCCGTGCGCCGTAGGTGATCAGTACGGCTCCCGACGCCGGCGCGGTGAACTCGACCCTGACCGGGGTGCCGACCGTCTCCGAAAGCGTCGCGGTGTAGGTCGTCGACGTCGTCCATCCTGAGTCGTTGGACCCGCTGTAGTACGGCCCCGGGACCGCCGGCTTCCACGCCGAACCGTTCCAGCGCTGGAGCACGCCGCCCGCGGTGTCCCGGTACTGGCCCGTGTAGGTGGCCGTGAGGGTGCCCGCGCTGTTCGGGATGATGCCGCCGAGCGCGGACGGGTACGGCACCCAGGCGCCGCCGTCCCAGCGCTGGAGCGCGCCGCCGGAGTCCTGGAACTGGCCCGGGTAGGCGCCCGGGACGACCGGGCCCTCGACGGGGAGGATGCCGCCGAGGGAGACGACCGTGGTGCGCAGGTCCTTCAGGGCGGTGTTCCAGTTGATGCCGCCGTTGCCCGCGCTGGCCCCGGCGGGCACCGTCACCTCGTACAGCGGGAGGCTGCGCGGCGGGGCCGCCGGGGCCTTCGGCGTCGGTTCGGCCTTGCCCACGATGATCTCCACCAGGGCCTCGTTGCGCCCCGGACCGTCGTACAGCGGGTCGTAGACCTTGAGGACGACGAGGTCGACGCGGTTGTACTGGGCGTCGCCCGGCCCGAAGGTGACCGTCTCCGAGGCCGGCAGGGTCACCGGGTAGACGCCCTGGGAGATGTCGCCCTGGATGACGGCCCGGCCGTCGGAGACGGTCGCGGCCATGGCGGAGGCGCCCGTCATCCAGAAGCCGGAGAGCCGGTGCTGGCCGTTGTAGGAGCCCGGCAGGATGCCGGAGCGGACCTGGACGGGGTTGACCGCGGTGGTCGCGCCGATCTGGGTGAGGCGGGTGTCCTCGCGGGTCTGGCCGGTCTCGTTGACCCAGCTGCTGCGCAGGTTCATGGGGTTCTCCAATCAGGAAGGTGCGGAGGGGCGGCGGAGCTCAGGACTTGATCCACTCGGCGGTGAGGGTGCAGGCGTAGCCGGAGCCGCCGAGCGTCTTCACCGCCGCGGTGTGGCTCTGGTACGCGGCCAGTTGCAGCGTGTTCCCGGCGTTGAGCTTCAGCAGGGCGCTGCCGCCCACGGCGATCGCGCCGTTGCCCGCCGGGGTGAGCCAGGTGGCGCGCTGCACGCCGGAGCCGTTGACCACGAGACGGGCGCCGCGCATTCCGGTCTGGGCGTCGTTGGCGAAGACGGCGTGCCCCGAGACCCGCCACCAGCCGGTGCGCGGCACCGTGTAGGTGTGGGTTCCGTTCCAGCCGGTCGCCTCGTCGACGTCGACGTTCGGCAGGTTGAGCGCCGTCCAGGTGTTCGGCGTGATGCTCTGTACGTGGGCCGACAACGTCTGCGAGGCGCAGAACAGGATGCCCGCCCGGCCCTGCGCGTACTGCCAGGACTGGCCGTCCCAGCGCTGTAGGACACCCGATTCGTCGCGGTACTGCCCCGCGTACGTGCCGGCGGTCGCCGTGCCGCTCGGGGCGATGCCGCCGAGCGCCCGGGGGTAGGAGACCCAGGTCGTGCCGTCCCAGCGCTGGAGGGCGGAGCCGGCGTCGCGGTACTGGCCTACGTACGCGCCCTTGAAGCCGCTGGTGGGCGTGATGCCTCCGAGCGCGACCACCGGCCAGTGCTGGGCGGTGACCCCGCCGGTGGTCCAGGCGACGCCGCCGGTACCGGCCGAGGTTCCGGCCCGGACGGTGACCGTGTAGAGCGGGAGGGTGGAGCCGGCGCCGGAGGCCGGAGCGACCGGAACGGCCCTGGCCTCGCCCTTGACCAGGCGTACGACCGCTTCCGTCGTGCCGGTCTTGTCGTACAGGTCGTCGACGACGGCCAGCTCGATCAGGTCGATCCGGTCGTACTGCGGGTCACCGTCCTCGATCGTGAGCGTCTGCGGTGAGACGGCGGCGACCATGTAGGCGCCCTGGTCGGTGTCCTTGCCCTGCACGATCGCCCGGCCGGTGCCGATCACGCACTCCATCGGCGCGGTCCCGGTCAGGACGAAGCCGCCCGGCACGATGCCGGGGCGGGAGCGCAGCGGTGTCTCCTCGGCGCTCTGACCACTGGGGGTCAGCAGGGCGGCGAGGGCGAGGCGGGTGTCCTCGCGGGTCTGGCCGGTGGCGGTGAGCCAGGCGGCGGTGACGGTCATGGTGCGCCTCTCTGTTCGGCGGTGGGCGGCGGAGGGACGGTGACCGGTCGGCTCACCACTCGGCGCTGCGCCAGCGGACCGTCATGAGGGCCTCCTGGCCGGCTCCGTCGGGCCGGAACGCCAGCTCCGTGCGGCCCGGCTCCAGGAGGAAGAGCTCCTCGGGGCTGGAGTCGGCCATCGCGGTGTGCCGGCGGGAGGCGGTGTTGTTGAGCGTGACTGTGCCCTCGGCGGTGTCGACGACCAGCACGTCGCCGGCGGCCAGGTCGATGGCGTACCGCAGCCGGCGCCGGCTGGTCCGCTCGGTGACGGTCGGCATGGAGCACGGACCGTGGAAGGTGATCACCGGGTGCGTGGCGGCCGAGCCGGTGTTCTCGGCGACGACGTCGCCGGTGGACGTGGCCCGGCCCCAGTCGAGGGGCCAGGTCAGCGGCCAGGTCAGGCCGGACTCCGGCTGCGGGGCGACGGTGGTGACGGTCTGCTCGTTGACGGCGTAGCGGCGCGGGTCGGTGGCCAGCCACTGGACGGACATCTTGGAGCTGCCCTGGGTGGCGAAGCCCTGGTCGGCAGGGATGACCCGCTGCGCGATCCGGGCGCGTACGGTGAGCAGTTCGCCGTGCAGTCGGACGGTGAGCCAGCGCTCCTCGTCGAGGAGGGCGAGTCCCTGCCGCAGGGCACGGACGGCCGCCGTGGCGGCGCTGTACTCCGGTACGAGCACGACCGATCCACCGACCTTGCGCGGCTTGGCGTACCGGGAGCCGGGCCAGGCGCCGTGCGAGGTGGGCCGCTCGGCGTCGGAAGAGTCGTACTCGGGCAGGTCTTCCCAGCCGGTCAGGCCGGACCGGTCGACGGCGAACGGGGTGCCGGGGCCGATGAGAAGCCCGGCCCACTGGATCTGCCCGTCCTGGGTGATCAGCGAGCCGGGCGCGAGGTCGGCGGTGAATTCGGTTCCGGTGGCGTATGCGGTTGTGGTCTCGGCCATGGGGCCGTCACCTCACTTCTGATGGGACGTCAGTGGTGGACGGTCATCGGTGCGCGGTCGCGAGGAAGAGCAGATCCTCGGCGGTCGACCGGGGGCCGGCGCCGGGCTTCTCGTGGAAGTCCCGGACGCGGTGAGGCCGCGGGGGAGCTTCGGTGAGGGCCGGGACGCGGCGGTTCTCCAGTTGCGCGAGCGAGTCGATCCGGTAGTCGTCAGGCGAGCCGGGGGAGACGATGCCGCCCTCGGCGAGCATCGGGATCTTGTCGAGTTCGACGCCGAACTTCTTGCCGGTGAGGGGGATCTCGAAGCTGAGCTTGTTGAGTCCGTCGATGATCCAGTTGGCGAAGGCGATGAGGCCGTTGATGGGCCCCTTGACGACGCCGAGCACGGTGCTCATACCGCCCTCGATCAGGTCGCCGATCCCGCGCAGGGACCTGGTCACCGCGTCCTTCGCGGTGCGGAAGAACCCGGGCACCTTGTCGGTGATCCAGCGGCTGATCGGCTGGATGGCGCTCTTGATGCCGCCGATCGTGCGGGACGCGATGGTACGCAGGGCGTTGGAGGCGGAGCGGACGGCGGAGCCGATCCTGGAGATCCCGCCGATCGCGGATCCGACGATCTTGAGCGCCGTCTTGAACACGGTGAGGTACGCCTTGACGTACGTCCCCACGGCCTGCCCGAGGACCTTCATGATCGGCTGGATGAAGGTCAAGACCGCCCGGAAGCCCTTGACCGCCTGATCGAAGACCTGCCTGATGATCCGCTGGCCGGTCTCGGAGGTGAGGGCCAGTTCGATGAGGTACGCCGCGATGGGCACGATCAGGCCGACGAGGAAGCCGAGCGGGTTGGCCCGCATGGCGACGTTGATGCCCGTCATGGCGACGGCGGCGACGGTCATGACGGTGCCGAAGGTGCCCATCAGACCGGAGACGAGGTCGGCGATGGGCAGCAGCGGCAGGAGGATCCCGAGGACGGCGCCGGCGCCGGTGGCGATCTTGGCGGTCGCGGTGCGGGCTTTGCCGGCCGCGGTGCCGATCCGTCGGACGCCCGTGGGCGCTGCGGACCGGCGGATCCTGGTCACGGCGGCCGCGGCCCCGGCCGCGCCCTGGCCGAGGTTGCGCAGGGAGGTGCCGGCGTTGCGGACGCCGGCGGCGAGGCTGTCGAGGCCGCCGCCCGCACGCTGGGCGTCCTGCTTGAGCCGCCGCAGTGAGGTGCCCGCCTGGCCGAGCCCCTGTCTCAGCGAGTCCATGACCGGGGCCACGCCCCGGAACGGGTTCGGCAGAGCGGCCGCGGCACTCATCCGCGCGCCTTCACCAGGTACATGAGCGCCTGCGCGGTCGAGTGCGGATCACTGCCCCGGGCCGCGTGGTAGTGCTCGATGTGCAGCCCGGCGCTGGCGCCGACGGTCTGCGGGCCCTGGGCCATGCGGGCGCGGCGGGCGGTGAGGGCGAGCAGCCGGTCCAGCTTGGAGAGCGGGAGGACGGCCTCGGCCTCGCCGGCCTCGGCGAGGATCGCCGGGACACCGCCGGTGCGGGGCATGACGACACCACCGGTCGCGAGCATGGGGATGGTCGGCAGGTTGACGCCGAAGGTCTTGCCGCCGACCATCGGCACCCAGCCGGGCACCGTGACCTTGACCTTGTTCAGGGCGCCGATCATCCGGTTGATCAGGCCGATGACGGAGTTGATGGGGCCCTTGACGCCGTTCTTGATGCCCTCGAACGCCCGGGACGCGATGTCCTTGAGGCCGTTCCAGATGGACGACATCTTGTCCTTGACGGCGCTGAACGCCTTCGGGATTGCGGTCTTGATCCAGTTGACCACGGGGGTGATGACCCGCTTGATGCCGTTCCAGACGGTGCTGATGACGGTCTTGATCGCCTTCATGACCGTGGTGATGACCGTCTTCCAGATCTTCACGTAGGTCTTGATGACGGTGGCGACGGCCTTGACGACGGTGGAGATGGCCTTCTTGATGCCGTTCCAGACCGTCTTGATCAGGGAACCGGCCTTCTTCATGATCGGCCCGACGGCCTTCATGACGGAGCTGATGACGGTCTTGATGGCGCTGAACGCCTTCTTCATGATCGTCTGCATCGTCTTCGAGCGGGCCGCCATATCGACGATCGTCTCGATGAGCGGCATGAAGAGTTCGAGCAGCCGGGCGAGGATGTTGCCCTTCATGGACTTGTTGAGCTTGTCCTGGCCCTTGGCCGCCTTGCCCGCACCCGACTCGTACTTGCCGAGCTTGCCGCCGGCCGACTGAGCGGTGTTGCCGGCCTTCTTCATGGCGCGCTCGGCCTGGTCCGAGGCGGTCTTGAGGTTCTTGAGCTGGGTGCTGGAGCCCTGGGCGGCGCTCCGGAGATTCTTGAGCTGCCCGTTCGCCGACCGGCCGGCGTCCCCGACCTTCTTGACCGAGGAACCGGCCCCGGACGCCTGCGTCTTGAGCGTACGCAGGGAGTCGGAAGCCTTCTTCATGGAACTGACGAGAGACATGGGTGTACCTCCTTCCGTGGTGGGGGTGGGTCAGGAGCCGCCGGCACCGGCGATGGCCGCGGCAGCCTCTGTCGCGTCCTGCTTGAGGGTCCGGAAACGGGTCTGCAGGTTCTGGCCGGCGCGGTCGAGCTTCTCGGCGGCTTCCGTGGCCGAGCGGAGGTCCTGCGGAATCTTGTTGGGCGCGAAGTCCGCCATGTGGCCCTTGAGGGTGCCTGCTTCCCGGGTGACGTCCTTGAGCCTGTCGAGGTTGGTGTTGTCGATCGCCAGGCCGATCTCTTTGACGCCCTTGGCCGTCTTGCCGAGCGACCGGCTGGACGGCATGTCCGCGACGAGTTCGTTGAAGGTCCGGATTTCGGGGTTGACCGCGACCAGGGCGTCCTTGAGCTCTCCCAGCGCGGTGGGGCTGAGGGCTCCTCGGGCCATGGCGATGATCGGAGCGGACTCGGCCTCGGCGCGAGGGCGGGCCCAGGGAATACCGCTGTCGGTCATCGCGAGGATCCGGCCCTGAGAAGCTGGGTTGCTACGCCGGCCGATCTTCCTCGTCAGCTTTTCAAATCCCGCGTTGAACAGCTTTCCGAGGTCGAAGACCTTTCCCAGCATCATGACGCCGAGGGCGCCCAGGGCCAGCGGAATGAGGCTGGTCAATTCCTTCTGGTCCTTGATGGCGCCAAGCAGGTCCTTGAAGCCCAGCCCTTCGAGGAGGGCTTCCCACCAGGTCTTGGTCTCGTCCTTTCCGCCCTTGACCGCATCGATGATCTCCTTTGCCTTGGCGTCGAGTTCGGCCTTGGTGGCGGCAGCCGGAGGTGGAGTCTTGTTGGCGTTGACGGCCTTGCTGACTTCTTCGAGCTTTGTTTTCACCTCGCCAATTCTGGCGAGCAGTTCTGCGTGATCGTCGGCCATGATGCTCCCTCGAATCTTTTCTCGGGGTTGACCCGGCAGGCGGGCCGTTGCTAGCTTTCTGGGTCGTGTGAACTGGGGAGGGTCGCAGTGGGGCAGTTCTTTTATGTGGTGGGAGCCTGTCTCGCCATCGTGGGGGGATTTTTCGCCCTCGTGACGACCGGAAATGTCCTGACGTTTCTCCGGCTGCGCGCCCTCGAACGTCGGGGCGTCGAGGGGGAAGCGGTCTCCTATGCCCATGACGTCATGAACGGCAAGATCCGCGTCCACTACCGGGTCTCTCTCCCGGAGGGGGAGCGCCAAGGGGACTTCTACGAGCTCCAGGTCCAGGAGCCGGCCCCGGTGGGGACGGTGGTTCCCGTCGTCTACGACAGGAAGCGGCCGTCGAGAGCGAAGACGGGCGCCCTGGAGGACATCGACTCGTCCTCGGAGGGCTGGATCGCGAAGTACGTCACCGGCGGCGGGCTCGCCCTGCTCGCGCTCGGGATCGTGCTGGGCAACCTGTTCTCCTGACGCGCTCGGCGTCAGGGCCGTGAACAGCACGACAGCCACCTGCTCCCAGGAAAAACGGGGACAGGTGGCTGTTGCTTCGGTTGCGCCTGCGGCGGTTCAGTCCTGGCGTGAGGCGCGGTCCTTGCGGTTGTCGCCGCTGGAGGTCCGGCGGGCCTCCGCGAGGGCGTCGTTCCAGCCCGCCGTGTACGCGAGGGTCTCGCAGCGGGTGACCTCGGCGTACAGGCTGCCGAGCAACGCTCTCTTGTCGAGGGCGACGGGTCCGTCGAGGAGCTGGCGGAGGCGGTCCTGGAGAGGGGTGTGCGGTCGCGATGCCTCGGCCTGCTGGGTCATGGACGCCTGCCTTCCCTGTGCTTGCCCTTGCCTGTGTGGCGGCGCCGCGGAGTGAGGAGCGGGGGCACCACGTGTTCGAACTGCTGTGCGAATAGCAGTGTGGAACACCTGTTCGGTGTTTGTCGAGCGCGAATCGCCTGACGCTCCGTCTGAGGCCACCACTTCGGGTGGGGTTGGTCCGAATCCGGGTGGCTCGGGGCGAGCGGGTACGCTGGATGCACGTTTCCTGGATGGGACCACTTCGGGGAGCCAAGGGTTGTCGGGGGTGCGAGGGGACCCTAGGGGGCGGAAGGCAGTGCTTACGCATGGACAGGGAGCCGAGCGCCGGCCGGCGCGCACCGGTCGTCGACTGGCTGGAGATGAACCCGGATCTGCCTCATCTGTTCGCGCGGGTGTCCGAACTGGTCCATGTCTCAGGATTCGCGCCTGAGGATCTCGTGGTCGTCTCCCGGGCCGAGATCGACCGCCGTGAGACCGCCGCCTTCACCGCCGGCTGGGCCGAGGCCGTCTCGGACGAACTCCCGCGCATACGCCGCGAGTACGAGAGGCGCGTGGCGGACGCCTACGCACAGGGACAGAGTGACGCGCGTGGAATCCGGCGCCCCCAGCGACGGGCGGAGGGCGACCCGGACGGGGCCCGTGTCATCGCGCTGCCCTTCGCCCGGTTCCTCGAACCGCCGGCCGTGGTCCTCCAGGCCGAGGAGCGGGTACGCGGTGAGCGCGAGCGCTTCGAACGGCGGCAGGAGCCCGAGCGGGGGCCCGAGCCAGGACCCGAAACCGAGCTGAGGCCCGACCAGAGGCCCGAAACCGAGTTGAGGTCCGCCCCGGAGCCAGAGTCCGAGCTGAGGCCCGACCCGGACGCTGAGCTCCAGCACGCGACCGCGTCCCCCGGGTCCGAGGACTCCCGCCCCCGCACCGACGAGCCCGGTATCGAACAGGACGGCCCGCCCACCACCCCGGAGGTCCGTACCCGCCGGACCGCCCAGCCGGTACGGAAGGTCGTACGCGGCAAGGGCGGGCGCCCGATAGTGCCGCCGCTCGGCGTCCCCGCCCAGCCGGGACCCGGCACCGACCGCCGCGCGGCGGGGGCCGGTGAACCGGACTCGCGCGCGCAGGGGCGCCGACTGTCCGAACGGGCCAGGGCCCTGGAGGGGGAGCTGGCCGAGCGAGCACAGGAAGCGCCCCCGGAGACCGATCCCTGACGGGAGCGGCTCCGGGGGCCGTGGGGGTGTCAGCCGAAGAACCGGGCGAGGGCTCCGGGAGAGACCACCTCGCCGGTGTTCCCCTCCTCCGCGGAGCCATCGTCCTGCCCTTCTCCGTCCTCGTCGGTGGCACCCGGACGCGGAACGGGCTTCGGGGGCTCGGGCGGGTCGTCGTCCTCGCCCGTGTTGACGCAGGCGAACATCCAGTTGGCGACGGCCAGGTGGTCCACCGCCGCCGCGAGGAGATGGTCGGTGATCGACCACTCCGCGGCCTCGCCGTGCAGCTCCTGCTGCACGGCGCTGTCCCGCGGCAGATGCTTGATCAGTGTCATCACGCGCCGGCTGGAGAGCTCTCCCCGGTGCCAGTCGAGGAGATCGGTGCCGTAATAGCGGAGGAGATCCGCCTCAAGGGCCTCGGCGTGTTCGTCGACGAACTCGACGAGGCTCAGTCTTCCCCCAGGCCGAGCCCGGTCTCGCGACCGTAGGCCTCCAGGATGGCGGCGATGTCCTGCATCGTGATGTCGTGCTGTTCGAACCGGGCGAACTGCTCCTCACCCATCAGGAGCGCGAGCAGGCCGTCCACGTCGTTGTCGTCGAGCTTGCGCAGGCCCTTGGCGGTCGCGCGGGAGAGCTCGGTGGGCAGGGTGTAGGACTCGCCGTCCAGCTCGAAGGACCAGGCGCGGCCGTGGGCCTCCTGTCGCTGGGCGCGGGCGGCGTTGACGTCGAAACGGGCCATGGTGATGCGTACTCCTTGTTCGAGTGAGTGAAGAGGAGAGGGGGCGGGGGGGGGGGGGGGGGGGGCCGCCCCCCCCCCGGGGAGAATAGAAATAAAGTGGGCCAGTAAAATAGATAAGTAAAATAGAATGTAGCCAGGAGGATAGGGGAGCCCAAAAAAAATAG
>NZ_JBEZYN010000032.1:0-63723 GCF_040638605.1 Streptomyces sp. NPDC026092 | reverse complement strand
GCGCGTCGAGACCGGGCGCGGCGGCGACCACGGCGCGGAAGGCGGTCGACCGTTCATCTATCAGTCGCAACAGGTCAGGGAACTCAAGATTCTTTGCCACGCCGGGTGTCTATCAACGTGCTCCGGTGATCGGACAGCGATTTTCACAGTCGCCGCCGGTTGGCCATTGCAGACATCCTCGCCTCCCACCGCTCGGGTGACAAGGTGTGCACTGCTGCGAGGGCGCCGGCGGTGGCGGTACGCCAGGCGTCGTGCCTGTGGGCGCTCTGGCCTCGCCGTGCGGCCGGGCACCTCGGCGACGTGACCTCCACCCGGTGCGCGCGGTCATGCTGCCGCTCGATGTGAGGGACGCGGAGGTCACGATGGCGGGGGAGGACCGGTCGGGTCAGGAGTTCAGGTGACTCCCGTTCGACCAGCACTCCCCAAGTTCGGAACGACAACAGCCACGGAGATCTCCCTGTCCCATGGCCAGAGCATCCATCGCTCAAGAGCCACCTGCGATACACGGCCTATCGGTCAGGCCTGCGGAAGAGGGCGAGCGACTTCGTGAGGGATTTCAGAGGTGAGGCGCCCGGCTCGGCCCCCGGTGAGGGTGTCCTGGGTGTGTTGTTGCCGCTCGTGGCTTCGGAGAGCGCGGCGTGTGCCGATTCGGCTGCCTCTCGGTACAGGTCGCAGGATGCCGTCATGGCCTTGAGCGCTTCGGCGTACCAGGTGACCATGGCCCGTGCGTGGACGAGTTCCTCGTCGGGGGTGAGCAGGTGCCAGCCTTGGTGCAGTCGTGTCAGCGCTTGTTCGGCGCCGGCCGGCAGCGGTCGTGGCAGCGAGGCGAACTCCACGATCTTTTCCAGGAGTCCGGTCGGCTCGGTACCGTCGAGGAAGACGTTGCCCACCGTGAAGCGTTCCGCTTCGTAGCCGCCGGTCTGCGGTACGGGGGGCAGGACGACGGCCCCGCCGCGCGGTAGCCCCACGCCCAGCTCACGCTTCATCGCGAAGTCGGCGATCAACGCCTGCTCCGGCGTGGCCCGGTGCTCGATCACTTGGTGCTTGAGGCTCGGCGGCAACCATGCAGTGACCGGCCGCCGCCCCAGCGCATCCGGCGTCATCGCCTCGTGCACCACGACATGGATGAACCAGCTCTGCCGGGCGCAGTCCCGCAGCAGGCGCCGCAACTCGCCATCGTCCTTGGGGAGGTAGTTGGTCGATCGCAGACGCCCGCCGGGCACGATGTCGTGATCCCAGGCGACCTGGTCGCTGTCGGGCCAGAACACGGTGGCGGGTGAAGGCCAGCTCGCTTCCCACGCCCGCTCCGCCTCGGCGGCCAGCACCCAGGCGACCTCGCTCTCGTTGCCGCTGCGGCGGGAATCAGACTCGTAGGTCGTCAGTTGAGCGCGCACCGTGACGTCGCCGGAGACGCGCCAGCGTGCTTCGAACACGCGGCGGGCCGAGGGGCCAGGGTCGGCGGACTCGTCCCGCGGGAACATGTCGGTCGAGCGGGCCGACTCGACGGGGTCGAGGTCGAGGAAGTCGTCGATCACCCTGGCCGCCTTGAGAGCGAGCAGATTGCGTCGGACGTCCCGCTCGGCCTCGGGACCGAGGTGACGTCCACGTCCGAGCCACGTGGTAACAGGGACAGTGGTCGATGAAGAGCTGCTCTTGGCCATGGAACCGTCCAGTGGGTGATCGGGGCTCGACCAGTATGGTCTGCGGCCCGAGCTGCAGAGTCCACCAGGCCGCACCGACCCGGCGGGGCACGCTTCCTGGTGTGAGTTCCCACTGAATGTCGGCCAGAGCCCGCTTTGTGCCATGTCTTAGGGCTCCGATAGCGAGTCCCAACCCGCTTCGCGTGCCTCGAGGGAACCTGCACGCTGCCCGGGCGCCGCACACGAGGGCGGCGAGCCCTTGGTACTTGCTGGTATCGACGATCGCACAGCTGGCCGCCTCGTCCTGCGCCTCCCAGGCGACTGTCACAGATTCCTCCTGGGGCAGGGCGTCCCGAGTAGGCGCTCCTCGCCCACGCCTGAGGCGTAACGCCAGCGGTGTGCCCTGCCTATGCCGCCACACCTGAATCAGAAGCTCGCCCCGCGTGGTACCTGGCCGGGGTCTGTCCTTGAGCTGCCAGGCGGCTCATGAACCGTACGCTCGACCCACAGGCGTGGCCGGTAGGCTCGTTCTTCAAGGTCCGACCTGGCAGCTTGCGACGTGCGGCACCGGGTCGCCAACCGCCCCGAGCAAATCCGTTGGCACCCGCAGCCTTCACGTGACAAGACTGCACCGGTGAACAGCCTGCCGCCGTTGCCCGGCCCGCTCCCTCTGCCAGTACAGGACCCGCGTGCCCGCGGCGTCGTTCTCGACTATGCGGGCATGCACACCTTGGTTGGCGACCTGGTTCTGCCCACCGACGCGTCGATGTACGTCATGAGCGCGCTGGAAACGGCCCGCGAACTCATCCGGTACTCCTACTACCGGTACGAGTTCGCCACCGTCGCCGTCACGCATTCCCTGTTCGCCCTGGAGCACGTCCTTGTCGAGCGTCTGGCCATCGACGAACCACTCCAGAAACTCATCGAGCGCGCCACCGACGCAGGGCTCATATCGGTCGAACTCGCCGCCGAACTCGACCGCAGCCGGCTGCTGCGCGACAACCTCACGCAGGGCGCCGTCACAAGTGCCTCCCTCGGCCCGACCGGGGCCATCGACATGGTGCGCGCCGTCTTCGAAGCCGTTTCCCTACTCCTTCGCCCAGCACGTGAGGTAGAAGCGACAGCGGTCGAGGGGAAGGGAGGACAACCTGAAGAGCTGCTCGCCCGGCTCTGGAAGGAACACCGGCGCGCGCTGTACCCCGACAGCTTCCGCGGCGTCGACATCGAGGGCGTGGAGCTGATCCTCCTGGACGCCGACGTCGCCGGCCTCGTCCTGAGAGAGCTGAACGGCGGGCTCGACGACAGCGGCATTGCCATCCTCTGGGCGTGCATCGCCGACCTGGACAAGATCGCGTCCCTGATCAACTCGGAGTACTGCGCCTCCTACTTCGCGAGACTTCGGACGATGGCCCAACTCGCAGCAGCACGTCACATCCCCACCGCGACCTGACCATCGGAGTCGAAAGCGGAATCTCCACGACCTCCTTCGGGGTCTGGCCCTGCCATAATTGACGATGCTCTCGGGGCGTCTGACGGTCTGACGCACGTGCACGAACATGCCGCCGGGTCGGCTCCAGGGTCAGGGACATCATCAAGCCTCTGCGGTTGCTCCCCGCCTTCTCGGGAGCCGCCTCGCGGCGCATCACGGTGTGACGATCTGGATCATGCGGAAAGGGCCCGGCCGATGACCGGGCCCATTCGTCTGCCTATCGGCTACTTGCCCCACCGCCACTTCTGCAGGGCGGTGACCAGGAGCGGGGTGAGGGCGGCGACGGTATCCACCAACTGCAAGGTCAGGCTGATGACAGGGATCCAGACAAGGTCGTCGAGAGGGGGCATCGGATCTCCTCGATGTTCGGTTGCCCTCCATCAAGGCCGACCGGTTGTCCGACCGAAACCAG
The DNA here is from genome assembly GCF_040638605.1 of Streptomyces sp. NPDC026092. Taxonomy (NCBI): domain Bacteria; kingdom Bacillati; phylum Actinomycetota; class Actinomycetes; order Kitasatosporales; family Streptomycetaceae; genus Streptomyces; species Streptomyces sp. NPDC026092. Next base: position 60,182 of record NZ_JBEZYN010000032.1, on the reverse strand, counting down.
GATCGGAGTCCGGGTCAGAGTGGTTTCCGTGAGGCTGTCCGGGTGTCCGGGTATCCGGATGTCTGGGTGTCCGGGTATCCGGGATGTCTGGGGGTCCGGGGGTCCGGTGGTCCGGTGTGTCCGGGTGTCCGGGTGCGTCCGGGGTTGGGCAAAAGTGGTGCCGGACACAGCGACGCCTTCCTAGGGTCTGAGGGAGGGATCGGCTCCTGATCCGCTCCCTGACACACATCCAGGAAGAGGTTTCAGGATGACCCCGGACGAGCGAATCACCGAACTTGCCCGAGTGGAGACCATCGAGCAGTTCGTGAAAGTACTGAAGGCCTTGCATCAGTCCGCCGGCAACCCGTCCTTGCGCGATATGCAGAGCTGGGCGAAGTGGAACAGCGCGGGCCTGCCCCGCTCCAGCGTCAATGACGTCCTCAGCGGCAAGCGGCCCCCGCGCGGCGACCTGTTGAATGACGTGCTCCGCTACTACTGCACACGACCGGGGACCGGAGTGAGCCAGGACGAGGTCGCGGCCTGGCATGCCGCCCTCGCACGTCTGCCGAGGCCCACCCGAGCGGGGCACGAGCAGGGGCCCGTTGCGGCGGAGCGGTTCTTCACCGAGATGGATGACGTCGGGGAAGTCGCTCGCCTGATCAGCGAGGCGGAGACCGAGGTCTGGCTCCTGGGCACGACGCTGGGTATGCACATTCCCTACCTGAAGGAAGAGATCAAGCTCTCGGTAGAGAATGGAGTCCGGTTCAAGGTCCTGCTCATCGAACGCGACAGTGCCGCAATGACGATGGCACATCTCCGCGCCGGACCCCGTGCGGACCTCGAGGAAATGCGCGAGGGTCTGGACACCAACATCGCGGCGCTGTCTCGCATCGCGCACCAGGTACCCGGACAGGTCGAAGTCAGGGTCATCGACTATCTCGCTCCGTACACCCTGTACGCCTATGACCCCGACGGGAGGAGCGGGCGCATGGACCTGCGGCTCGGGTCTTTCCACGGCAAGCACACCCTGCGCCCGACCTTCACCGTCGAAGCCGACCGTGACGCCGACTGGTTCGTCTACTTCTACAAGCAGTTCACCAGCACCTGGAGCGTGGCTCGCCAAGTGGTTCCGTAACTCGCGACCCACACGCCGGACGGCCCGCCGACCCGCGGCGCCAGGCCGGTCACCACTGTCGCCGATGCCCCCGCCGGACCAGCCCACCCACCGGCCGGGACGCGGCCGCCCCTTGCACAGACGCCGTTGAACCGGGGCGCGGAGCACCTGCAGCCCGTACCCCGCCCCGGCGGTCGGGCAGTTCTCGGGAGCTCTCGCCCGCCCCGCCGCACAGCGATGACTGCGGGAACCGTCAGGAGGCTCCAGGGTTTCCCAGCGCCGGTTCGGAGGCGCCGAGGCGGGGGTTCCTCGTTGGCAGCCCCGGTCTACGAGGCGCAGCCACAGGTCTGCGAACGGGACGGACCGATCTCACCCAGCCGGACTCGTGACATGGCAGCGAGCGGCCGCCGTCGGACAGGAGCACCTCACCGGCGTTCGGCGGTGGCGGCAGCTTGTCATCACACGCTGCGCCCTCAGTCCGAGCCGCGCGGCCTGAAGATCCCTTCCGCTCGCCGGCCATGCTGCCGTATCGTCCAAGACATGGACTTGCCGATCATGTTCGAGCACCGAACATTCGGTGCTCGGCACTCCGCGCACATGGCCCTGGAGGCGCACGCCCGCGGCCATCAGCGCGGTCTTGTCTCGGCGGCATCGACGACAGCCTGGTCGTGGCACTCATGAAGTAGCGGCTCGATACGGGGGACCAGGGCCGCCCCGGCTGCGGCCGTCGGGGCGGCCTCGCCATGCAGGGGAGGGCACGGTGCAGGACGACTTACTTGTGGTCGGCTTCGATCTGGAGACCCGGCGAGAGGTGCACATCGCCGAGGGGCCGCCTGAGCTGTGGAAGCGGCTCGGGTACGGCGGCACGGGCCAGCTGGTGTGCTTCTACTGCTTCCACGGGTTCGAGGTCCCGGTAGGCACCAGGGTGCCGCTGGTGACGCGCGGGCGGCTGGGCGGGAAGGTCCGCCGGCACTTCGCGCACCCGCCTGGCCAGGCTCCCGAGGGCGGCCACGGCCCGGAGACCGTCTGGCATATCACGACCAAGCACACGCTGGCGGCGTGGGCACGGTCGAGGCCTGGGGTTGCCCGGGTACGGCTGGAGCAGTGGACGCCGGACCGTGACCGGCGGGCCGACGTCGAGGTGTTGCTGGAGGACGGTACGAAGATCGCGCTGGAGGCGCAGCGCAAGCTGATGACCGATGACGGCTGGAGGCAGCGTCACCGCGACTACGTCCGCCAGGGCGTGGTCGACGTCTGGTTCTGGCGGCCTCGGGTGCACTTTCCACACATCGTGCTCGACGAGGGCCTACCGGTGTGGTTCTACTCCGTCTCCCAGAGCCAGGCGGCGACATCGCTGGGCCGCCCGCACCGGCAGGTGGGTGAGTGGTGGAAGGCGCCTGACCTGTCGATGTACGGGCTCCACCATCCGCCGTGCGCGCTGGACGAGCTGGAAAAGGTGACGATGCCGCTCGACTCCCTCGGCCTGGCGGCGCACGGTGCGGTGCTGCCGGAGGACGTGCACAAGCGGATTCTCGACTCTCAGAATGAGGCGCAAAGGGAAGCACAGGAACGCCGGGACGCAGTGGTCCGGCACGCTCAGGCCGTCCGCGCGGCCCATGAGCGGGCGTCCCGGGCGCCTGCCCCCGTGCCCCCGCCCCGGGTCTCTGCGGGCACCCTCGTGTGCGAGGCGTGCCGCAGGCCGCTCGACCCGCTCCTGGCGAAGGCCCGCCGCCACATCCTGTGCTGACACACCATTAGGCGGGCGGGCCGAGCAGGCACGATGCACGGCTCGAGAGGTGCGGACCGCATGGTGCGTTCGGCTGCGGCGCCGGCGGGATTCGAACCCGCGGACGAGGAGGGGCATGCCCGCCCGATCCCCATCAGTCGGCGTGAGTGGGGCATCGCTCACGCCGATCGCATTGGGCCGCTCTGCCACGGCTCCGCAACCTGCGGGTACTGCGCTGTCCCGCTCCGCTCAGAGTAGAGACAGCCTGTCCCGCAAGACGAGCGCTTAGGAGTCGCACGGTGGTGCGCGCCTTCCGCGCCGGGACGGTCGTCGAGGTTCGCTTCCGAATGTGTGTACGGCGGTACGGAGGCGGGCGCTTCGTGGGCGCCCGCCCCCCGCCGCGGGTGTCAGGTCAGACGGTCAGAGGCTCCGGGCGAGCCACTGACGGGGGCTCGGCCAGTCGGCCGGTGCGGTGCAGCCCGTACAGGGCGGCGGTGCACACCAGGCCGAGCGCGGTGAGCGCCAGCCAGGGGAGCGCGGACAGGCCGGCCTTCCGGGCGGCGTCGAGAGCCGCTCCGGTCAGCAGGTTGCCCAGCGTGATGCCGACTCCGCAGATGGTGTTGTAGAGGCCGTAGTGCGTGGCCACGAGGCGGTCGCCCGAGAGTCGGACGATCGTGTCCATCTCGAAGGGGTACGCGATCATCGTGCCCATGGCCAGGAGCAGCGCCGCGAGCGTCGGCGGTACGGAGGCCAGCAGCCACAGGCCGATGCCTTCGCCCGGTACGGGAACCGCGGAGGCGACGAGCAGGGGCACGAACCCTACGCCCATCGTGAGCAGACCCCAGGTGAGAGCCCGCCCTGGCTCCATGCGGGCCTTGCACCAGGCGGTCACCCTCGTCTGAAGGAGGATCGTACTCAGCCCGGACACGGCGAAGAGGACGGCCACCGCCGCAGTGCCGAACGTACCCTCGCCGCCGAGACGTCGGACCTCCAGGGGAAGCGCCAGGTAGACCTGGAAGGACATGACGTACGAGCCGATCATGGCCGTGGAGAAGAGGAGGAACGGGCGGTTGGCGAGAATGCCGCGCCACTCGGCCAGCACGCTAGGTCCCTCCCTCCCTTTCGTCTCCTTGGCCCGGCGCGCCGGGAGGGCGCGGATCTGCACCACGCTCAGGACGGCGAAGATGCCCGCCGCGACCAGGCACGTGACGCGGAAGTCGACCCCGGTCAGCACCATGCCCACCAGGGGCCCGAGCAGGATGCCGGCCTGGTAGAAGACGTTGAACAGGGCGAACGCCTCCACTCTGCGCTCACCCGAATCCGCGGCGAGGTAGGCGCGGGTGGCCGGGTTGAACAGGGCGCCGGCCAGGCCGGTCGCAGCTGAGGCGGCGATCAGCGCGGGCACGGAGTCCACCAGTCCCAGGGTCGCGAAGCCGGCGGTGCGCAGGGCGAGACCGGCGATGATCATCGGCTTGTAGCCGAGCCGGTCCGCGAGCGTGCCGCCGACCAGGAACATGCCCTGCTGGCTGAAGTTGCGTACACCGAGGATGAGCCCGACCAGCCAGCCGGCCAGCCCGAGGGGGCCCGCGAGGTGGGCGGCGAGATACGGCATCAGCATGTAGAAGCCGAGGTTGATGGTGAACTGATTCACCATCAGCAGACGCACACTGCGTTCGTACGAACGGAAATCGGAGAGAGTGCCCTTCATCAGGCCCGCACCTTCGCGGTGTCCGTGGGCTCGGAGTCGGCGGCGTCGTCGGCGGCCGGGTGCTCAGCGGTGAGGGTGAGGGGGTCGACGACGGTGGTGCATCGGGTCCAGCGGGTGACCTCCTTCTCGTCCAGGCTGCCGATGACATCGGGCTCGGGTGCGGGCGGGCCGTCGAGGAGGCCGTGGGCGGCGCAGTAGTCGTCGTCGTACACCGTGCTGAGGTAGCGCTGCGGTCCGTCGGGGAAGATCGCGGCGATCCGGGTCTCCTTGGGCAGAGCGCGGGAGAGCCAGCCCGCGACCAGGGCGACGGCGCCGACGCTCCAACCGCCGGTCGCGTAGTGGGAGGTGGCGAGCTGGCGGCAGCTCCACACCGCCTCACTCGGGGCCACCCAGTGCACCTCGCTGAACTGGTCGTACGCGACGTTGCGCGGGTAGATGCTCGAACCGAGGCCGCGCATCAGCCGGGTACGAGCGGGCTGGCCGAAGATCGTGGAGCCGATGGTGTCGACACCGACCAGGGTCAGGTCCGGGTAGAGCTGACGCAGGACGCGGGAGACTCCGGCCGAGTGCCCGCCGGTCCCCACGCTGCACACCAGGACGTCGATGTGGCCGAGTTCGGTGGCGAGTTCGAGGGCGAGCGGGGTGTACGCGGTGGTGTTGTCCGGGTTGTTGTACTGGTCCGGGCACCAGGAGTCGGGGTGCCGTGCGAGGAGTTGGGCGACCCGGTCCCGGCGGGCCTGCTGCCAGCCGCCGGTGGGGTGCGGCTCGGAGACCACGTTGACCTGGGCTCCGTACGCGGTCAGCAGTCGCGTCATGGACATCTCCAGGCCCGGGTCGGTGACCAGGGTGACGGGGTGTCCGTAGACCATGCCGGCGAGGGCTAGGCCGAGTCCGAGCGTACCGCTGGTGGACTCGATGATCCGTGCGCCGGGGCGCAGGTCGCCACGGGCGCGGGCCCGTTCGACCATGTGGAGGCCCGGGCGGTCCTTGATGCCGCCGGGGTTGAAGCCCTCCAGCTTGGCCCAGAAGCCGCGGCCAGCCGGGGCGAGCGGCTCCGAGACGTGGAGGAGAGGAGTGTTGCCGACCAGCCCGGACAGCCCGGACAGGGCGGAGCGGGTGGGGGGTGTGACGTCGGTGGTCGAGGAGTGCATGTTCCGCTCTCATGTCAGTGGTGCGCGTCGAGTACTCGTTCGCGAGACGGCCGCGTCGTTCACGGCCGGGATTCGAACGGTCTAGATGCGCCACATGCAGAAGCGGATCTGCGTCGAGCGCCCTGGTCGGGCCGCCGGCGCTAGGTCGCCGGGCGGGTTCCGGCCCTGGGTGGCCGGCGCGATCGCGGTCTCGCCGAAGGGCGCGGGGAGCGCGATGGCAGCGGGCACGTGCCGCGTCCCGAGGTGGGTCAGGGACGAGACGCCCGGCGAAGAACAATCGGCGCCGTGGTTGTGGTGCCGGTGCTGCGGGGGCCGGTGTTCCGCCTGCTCGGCATCGTGGCTGAGGGTCATGGTGGCCACGGCACCACCACTGGCTACGGAGTGGTGGTGCCCGGCTTCCCCGAGAGGCGTGAAGCAGAGGAATGCCGACAGCAGTAGAGCGCCGATCACAGTGGCGAGCAACTGCGTATGGGGATGGCGAGGCACAGTTCCTCCGGGTGGGGCCGTACCGTCTCGGTCTCCATGTCGGTGGAGGGAGCGGTACCCGCGAGAGTCAGGGCATGGGATCGAACGCGCCGCTCGGCTCGCCGCCCGGGGGCGCGTTCGCGCGGGGCAGCGGGGAGTGGGCGGCGGGGCGTTCTACACCTGAAGGATGGTCGAGGCTCTCGGGGCGGTCGACGGCGCTGTGCGCGCCTCGACCGCATGGGTGTCGATCCGGATGGCGGGCGCGGCAAGGCAAGGCGCATCGGACTGTCGCGAGGAGCACGGCGTATGGGGTGCCAGTGTTCCCGCCGGTGGCCTTGGCGTGCATTCGTGTGCCGGCTGCGCCGGACAATGGTGACCGGAATTTCCCTCAACGCTGTGGGAAGCGCTGGTCGTCGCGTGCGACGCGACAACCGCGGCTCCGTCCACGTCCACTCCGTGCCCGACCATCAGGCCGAACAGCAGCGCGGCCAGGCCGAGTAGACGCCACAACCCCGCTGACGAGCGGTGGTGCGGCGCACTCGAGCGCGACCGGGCTGTAATCACGCCGTGATCTTAACCATCTCTTCGGAGCGGTTCGGGATCCCATCCGAAACATGGCGTGAACAATTCGTGTAGACGCCCGTTCGATTGTCTGATGTGGAGGGGTCGGACAAGCTCTCCACTAAGCACCTAGGAATAAAATCTATGCTTCAACAATGCCCCCGTGGCGAGCTCCTCCAGCGCCTTCATCGCGCCCTCCGAGCTGGACTGGACGCTCTGGGGCTGGACTCGACGCTCTGTGGAACGAGCTCAACGCAACCCCGCTCGACAATGGCGGTTGCCGGGCGTCCGGTTCGGTTCGGTGCGGCGTCAGGAACGGAAGGGGTTGCGCAGGTAGGTCAGGTCCAGCGCGCCGGTGTTGTCGAAGTACGTGGAGACCAGCAGTGCGGGATCGGTGACGATCACCCCCGCCTGGAGCGCGCTGCCGTCGTTTCCGTCGTCCCAGGCCCACGGCGCGTGTGCCGCGTTGTCCTTGCCGTTGTCGCCGCGGAACGTGCCCCAGGAGGCATAGGTCTCGGCGTTGCCGCGCCGTTCCCACAGGCTCCCGGCGCCGGTCAGGTCGACGAGCCCGTAGGTCGCGGCGCGGTCGTTGCCGCCGGCCGGTACGGAGCCCTCTCCGCGGCTCGGACGGTAGACGATGCCGTCACCGCCGGGGAACTCCGCCCCGTCCCAGGCGTAGGCGCCGTGGCCGCGAGCCTCCTGGAAGCTCGTCGGGTGGTCGGCGCCGTCGAAGCCCTGCATGACCAGGGAGGCATCGATGTTCTCCTGCCCGTCGGTGAAGGGGCTGCCGGGCGGCGTATACGAGTAGAAGTTGTCGTGGGCGAGCGTGACGACGGCCTCCAGCCTGCCGTACGCGCTGCCATCCTTGCGTACGACCTCCACCTGCCCCTCCATGTCATTCTCGTGCGAGAACAAGTTGAGTGGGGAGTCCTTCCAGTCCCGGGGGTGGAAGAAGGCGTACGTCAGATACCAGTGGGTGCTGGTCTCGGCGACCGAGTAGTAGACCGTTCCCTTCAACCCGGCGGCATGGGCCCCGAGGTTGTCCCAGTTGTCGAGCGTGTTCCAGTTGCCGTCGAAGTCGACGGGGGCGAGATAGTCCGCCCGGTAGTTGGACGACGAGCTGTCCTGGTAGTGGATGGGGGCCCAGCGGTACGCGAGTTCGTGATCGCCGGGCGCCGCCTGGGCAGGTGTCGGCGCGAGGAACAGAGCGGCGAGAGCGGCAGCGGACACAGTCGTGAGAACGGTTCTCCAGCGTGGCATGGACCCCTCCAGGATTCGGGAACGTCCTTATCCTGAATGCCGGTTCGCCGCAGTGACGGACAGTCCGGCGACTGTTCACCCACGCCCCACCGGCCACGGCACAACTCACCGCCGTCCGTTTACCTGGTGCCATCCCAGCGACCTCCGCGCCTGCGTGAGCGTGGCCTGTTGACTCCTGATTGACGCCGGGGACGGCCACCGGTGGGCCGCAAGAGCTCGTCAGGACGGGCGGTCGTTACGATGACTGGTGACAGGCGTGACGGTGGCAGGGGTCGGGTCGTGAGTTTCTTCAGTGGAGTCGAGGACCTCGAACTCTTCCTTACGCGCAGCCGTGTGTTGACGGTTGCGTCGGTACCGGTCTGTGTGGGCGCGATGGTCTTCTTCCTCAGTGAGGAAGGCTGGCACTTCAGCCTGCTTCTGTGCGGTGTGCTTCCGTTGATCGCGGCCTACCTGGGGATTCGTGGTAAGCGCGAGATCCGCGGAGGGCTGGCCGCGGCGGGGGTCGCGGTCGCCGCGGTCACACTTCCGTTGGCCCTCGCCCTGGCACGACTCGAAGGGGCGTAGGGGCTGCTCCGGCCGCCCCGGCAACTGAAGTGGGGCGCTCCTCGGTGGACCGCGGCGGCTGGTTGTCCGCATCCGCGCGTCGATCTGCTGCTCCGCATCGACGAACACGGCTGCATGGACCTGACCGCCGGGGCGGCCGAACTCCTCTTCCAGTCCCAGGTCCTGCCCGAACGCGGAGGACGCTCCGCGAGAATGGCTCTGACCGCGCTTGCGTGAGTTGTTGACCTCGTCGGTCGTGGGTGGCTGGTGCGGCATCCTGGTGCGATGGATGATGTCGAGGCGACATGGCAGTCGTGGCTGTCCGGACTTGCTCCCTCAAAGCGGGCCGCAGCGGAGTCGCTTCGGACGCGATTCGAGGCTCTCGGTGCTGCTGACGCTCCGGATTGGGCCAGGTCGGAGATCGATGACAACCAGCCGCAGCTGGCACGCTTCGTGCTGCTCCGTTCCCTGTGGCGTGGTGCGATCGACGGCTGGGCAGGCCCCGGAGCTCTGGAACAAGTGGCGGCGGCTCGGCGCCTGCTGGATGCAGGTGCGGACAAGGACGACCTGGTGCTCCTGGCTCGGGCCGTTGCCTACGAAGCCGTCTTCGCTGTGGTCGACGAGCTCGATTGCGGCGGGGACGTGAACGTGTCCAGTACTGATGTCGGCTGGGCGGTCGTGGAGTCCGGTGAGGACGGCTCTCCCACCGGTCGCCTCCTCTCGGGCCTTCACGAGGACCTGCTGACGATGGACCCCAGTGGACGCGACGGCGCGGACCTGTGGCAGTAGGTCACATGTCTGGCCGGGCGCTCGGTGTGCTGCGGAGTCGGCGGGCGAAGTGGGTCGGGGTGGTCCCCAACCCGGGGAGACCGCAAGGGAACCTGTCCGCCGAACGGGACAGCCTCCGGGGTCGCCGTGGTGGAGGGTGCGAGGGTGTTGTTCCGGGTGGGGGCTGAACCGTTGTCTGGACGGTTGCTTCCGGCGGGGGACCGGAGGTGCACCCGGGAGTGTGAACCCCGGCTTTGGTGATCTTTCATTTTCCCAGGTCAGAGGCCAACCTGCGGGAGGTCCGTCCCGCGCTCGCCCCCAAGGTCTGCCATGGCCGGTCCGGGCAGGCCTGGCCCCCGGGCTCCGGACCACCGCCGTCAACCTGGGCCCTGCGATGCTTCCCGGCCTGCTCGGCATTCTGACCGCCGCGGCCCTCGTCGGTGCGGAAACGGGACGAATCACCCCGCCGGCTTTGCCGCCCCGCGCTCATCCTCGCCGTCGGCCCCGTCCTCGCGCTCGGCTGCTGGCGGTTCCAGCGTGTCGGCATGCTCAGTCGAGGACGTGCCGGAGGTAGGACCGCGGGTCGGCGAGGTAGCGCCGCCAGTGGTCGACCAGCGCGAGTTCGTCCCAGGTGGTCCGGCGGAGCCCGTGGTCGCCGACCTCGATGATGTCCGCTCCGGGCAGCGCGGTCAGCAGGGGTGAGTGGGTGGCGCAGATCACTTGGCCTCCGTTCTTCACCAGCTGGTCGATGTGTCCGAGCAGCTCCAGGCAGGACGTGAACGACAGGGCTGCCTCGGGCTCGTCCATCACGTAGAGCCCGGCCTGGAGGAACTTGCCCCGGAAGGCGGCGAGGAAGCCTTCCCCGTGGCTGACCGAGTCCGGGGAGAACCCTTCCCGGTCCAGCGCGTCCAGGGCGGTCTCGGCGCGCAGGAAGAACCCCTTCCGGGCGGCCCAGCTGCCCAGCATGGCCCGGCCGCGCGGCGCCGCGTCGAAGCGGATCCTCTCACCCAGCGACGATTTGGGACGGTGGCTGGCATAGCGCCAGTCGTGCGAGCCTCCCCAGGAGTCCAGGCCGAAGCCCTCGGCAAGTGCCTCGACCAGAGTCGACTTACCCGAGCCGTTCTCCCCGACGAGGAACGTCACCGGAGCGGTGAAGCGCACTCCGTCGGCCATGAGATCGCGCACACACGGGACGGACCACGGCCACTCGGCGTCGTCGCGCGAGCCCACATGCGCGTATGCACGTTCGACAATCATGTCGGCGAGTCTTTCACGGGGCATCTCGACCATCCCCGCAAGCAACCGGGAACGCCTCCCCCTGGAACCGTGCCCGCTGCTCGGCCGCCTGACGCTCGTGTTCCTCCTCCCACCACCGACGTACCTACTCGGCCCAGCGCACCGCCGAGCCGTCGAACCAGGGCGAGCTGGACGCTGTGGGTAGCCCAGCGCCCGGAGCAGCCCACCTGGTGGGGTGACGTCTTCCTCGGCACCGTCACTGCAGGTCACTTGCATGTGGCTCCGGTCCTGACAGTGCGAGACGGGTCGGCACCCGCTCGGGCCGGTCGGCGAGTGCCGTCTTATGGTTCCGGGATGAGTAACTCTGCCGCGGCTGCAGTCCTCACGACCACTGACCTCACTGAAGCGATACGTGCGGTGCGGACCTTGCTGCGCATGGCAGGCATCGATCAGGGAGAAGTCGACTTCGAAGCCGTGATCAGGTCGCCGGATGTCCTGGCCCGAGTACGTCACGTACTGCCCGACCTCGAATGGCAGGCTTCGGCCGGCAAGGAGCACGGTTCGTCGGAGGCCGGCGACAACCCTGCAGACTGCCTGCCGATCCGAGTGTTCGACTGGTGTCGTCCGCTGGACCGAGCCGAGCCCCTCATCGCCGCTCTGGGGCCGGATCCCGCAGCTGTTCGGTGGGACTTGAACGCATGGCCTGCGGTTCCCGAAGCGGGGCTGGAGGAGATTTCGCAGAAGTACGCGTACCTCACGCTGACAGTGAATTCCCGCGACCTCTACCAGGACGAGCCGTCGCAGGATCACACCATCCACGTGCACGTCCAGAACCGGAACGGCGACCAGCTCGCCCGCGTCCATTGGCTCGCCGATCAGGTGGGTGGCCGATTCACAGGCAGGGTGGAGTTGGCGTCTTTGTAAGTCGTCAGCAAACAGCAAGACCGCCTTCTCCATCTGCCTCGGTCACATGATCGCCCGGACCTGTCCGGACAGGTCTTATGGGCTGTCCCGCAAGCGCGGTCGTGCCCTGACGTGAGACTGGCTCGATAGGGGCAGGACCACAGCCGACGGAAGAAGATCGTTCGATGGCTACGTACGACCAGCTCACCGAGTGGGCCGGTCTGGGGCATGTCAGGCGAGCCGGACGGGACATTGTGGCCGGCTGGCGGATCCCAGGCTTCATGAAGGCCCAGCTCGTCGAGGTGGGCATCCCTGTGACTCCGCGCCTCATCGAACGAGTCGTGATGCAGAGCGAGGCTGATCCAGTCCTGCTCACGTCCCGAGGCCCGCTGTACCGTCTCACCGACCATGCGGATCCCGATGATCAGGCCGAGCGGTCATCGTTCGGCGTCGAACCGGAGACCGGGGCGGTCCATTTCGTCATGCCGGATCGGGAGGCGTGGTTCGCCAACTCGGGTGTCGGGGTGTGGCTCAACGTCCTTCACTGTTACGGCAGTCGCGTCAGGACCTCGGAGTTTCTCAGCGAGCCGGACGGCCCTGTAGAGGATCCTTCTGAAGCTGAGGAGGAGCGGGCCTTCGCCGAGTTGAACCGGCTGGCCGATGACCTGAAGGAGATCGACCTGGCGGCCTTCAAGGGCTACCAGGGGTTTCTCTGGCCAGGGCACCTGGACCGCTGGCTCTACTGACCTCGGCCGGCAGATCCAGGGCCGTAGGTCTGGACCGTGCAGAAATGCCAGGCTCACGCCACGGCGAGTACGTCTTGCCGCCACCGAGGTGGTCGGGCTGGGTGCGAGGGTTGTCCGCAGCCCGCCCGCCCGGCCGCGGGTCGGTTGCCAGAATGCCGGGTGTTCGTCTCCTGTTGCGTGGGTGAGCCTGCCCCCTGGAGATTCGCCTTGCCCACACCTTCAGCAACCGTTGACGCCAACGGTGAGAGGGTGCACAGGCCGAGGCCTTTTCTCGGGGTACCCACCCGGAGTGGTAGCCCCCAGGGCGGTACGGCTGGTTGCGTAGATGAAACCAGGAACGGCTGTCGGCGAGTTCCGGCACGTGCGAATGCAGGCCGCCCGGTGGATGCTGCAAGACGAGGAGATACGCGTTGTCTCCTCGCGTCGGTGCGGGCGAAGATCAGGCCGGTTCCAGCAGGACGGCCGGGAGCGTCCCGCTTACGACCGGACCTTGTGGCAACGCGAGCCCGAAGAACTCCTCGACCACGCCCAGCGTGGCGCCGTGAACCTCTCGTTGGTCCCGCTCCGGGGCCGGGAGGCCGGCGTCCGTCAGCCGCTCCTGCAGTCGGGCTGCTGTTGTGGGGTCGCCTTCGATCCCTTGGTAGCCCCACGAGGTGTCCAGGTGCAGGTTGCAGCCGCTCAGGAGCCGGCCGTCGTGGAAGTACTCGAACTGGGGCGGGACCGGCTTGCCGTTCTCCTCCTCGTACTTCAGGAGGCAGAGGTGCGCGTCGCCGTGCGAGGCCGGTGCCAGTGGGCCGAACTCGCCCTGCCAGCCTCCGTACGCGACCGCGTACGTCCAGTGCCCCGCGTGGCCAGGCGCAGGCCGATGCCGTCGAGGGCGTCGCCGTAGTTGTCGTCCATGAGTTCCAGCAGAGAGGGGCCGGTGTGCTCCCCGACCGGGACGACGGTGTGCTCCGTGTCGTACAGCAGCGTCGCTGCGAGGCGCTCGGCGAGCTCCTGTGGGGAGAGCAGGGCAGTGGCCGTAGGCGGCGGTCTCCTCCCCGGCAGGCTCCCCACGAAGCGTTCGCGTCGCCATCCGCACGCGGCGACGCGAACACCATGTCCGTGACCCACACCGCCCCATGTGGGGCGGGGGCGTGATCGTGGACATACGGAGCGGCACACGGGCTCAGGGCTGCTTCGGGACGTCCTTCACCGAAGTCGGGCCCAGCTGTGTGGCGCTGGCGTACTCCGGCATCGTCATGGGCTGGTCGAAGAGGAAGAAGGATTGGTTGGTGCCCACGGTGAATTCCATGTAGGCGCCGGTGGTGGCGTCGAATCCGTAGTAGGCGTTGCAGGTGGAGCCGGTCGAGTACGTGCCGTCCATTCCGGGCTGCGGCAGGACCGCTTTGCCGTCGGAGGTGTCCTCGAGTCTCTCCGTCGGTGTGAGCATCTTGCAGCGGGGGACCGGGAGGCCCTTCATGACGAAGTACCCGTACTCGCCCTTGGCGTTCTGGATGTACACGTAACTGAGCTTTCCGCGCTTGCCCCAGGTCTCGACCCACTGGTTGATCGCCTCGCGGGTGGGGGAGTACTCCATGCGGCCTGCCGGCTGCTGCGCCACGAGCTGGTCGTAGTTGTCCTGTTTGGCCTTGGTCTCCTTGTCCTGGCTGGAGGCGGTGCAGGCAGTGAGTCCGGTGCCGAGGGCGAGCGCCGAGAAGGCGGCCACGACGACGCGTGTGATCGTGTGCATGGTCGGTTGTCTCCTTCCCGGTGTCAGTCGGTGCAGGTCGTTTTCTCGGCGTCTGCGTCGAGCCGGTGCGGCAGGCCCTTGTCGAGGAACGGCGTTCGGTGTTCCTGGGCGGCCTTGGAGTTGTACTCGTTGACCGACTCGATCCGGCTGGCCCGCAGCGCGGTGATCGACTGGTCGATCTGGCTCTTGCGCGCGGGCGTGGCCGCCCCGCGTTCCTGCTGGAGCACCCGGATCGTTCCCTCGGCGTTCTGTACGGCCTCGCACAGGCCGAAGAACTCCTCGTAGGTGGTCAGCCGGAACGTGCCCGACCCGACGGTGTTCTCCCGCTCTTCCACCTCGCCCCGGAACGGCGCGGTGATCCAGCCCGCGCCACCGAAGACGAACACACCGATCACGTAGACGACCGCCAGACCGACGATCCCGCCGACGGCCCACACACCGAAGCGCGCGCCCTCTCGCAGATCCCCCATGACATTCCCCCTCTTCTCCGGCCGACTGCCGCAGACGTGGAACCATCACTCGGTAACTCGCGTACTGTGAAGGATTGTTGAACGATTCCCTCATGTGCGCAACCCCCGGGACGGACCCGATTCCAACTCCGCCGCCGCGTCCCCTCACCCGAGCCTGCAGCGGCGAAGGCGCCCGCCCGGTCCGCTCGCACACGGAGTGCCCCGCGCAGGGGCTGCTCCGGTCCGGGCCCTGGCGTCCCAAGAGGCGTCGCCGGGTCGGGCGCCGGGCGGCCGTCGGTCGCGCGGGTGGAACGGGACGCTTGCCGGCGCGCGACGAAGACGGGCGATGCCGGTCCGGCCCCGGGCCGGTCCCGGAGCGCGAGGCCGCGTACCCACGCCGGTGTGCCTGGCGTCGCGAGCCAAGGCCCGCAAGGAGGCGCGTACCGGCCAGACGCCGTGCGGCGGCCGCGTTACGCGGAGTCGAACAGGGCATACTCCCGCGCCGCCAGTGACACGCACGGCACCCCGACCGGCCCTCTTCGGCAACGGGTGTCTCCTCGGGCGCTGCGCTCGACCAGCCCTCACGGCCACCGGCCCCATGCCCCCGGACGGGTTCGGGCCCGGTGGATGGCCGGCGGGCCGGTGAAGCGCGCCCGTGCCCGGTCGGCGGTACGTGGACTTCCGCGGCCGCCTCTTGGATCTTCGTCGAAGTGGGTTGAGCGGGCGGTCCGGCGTCGGCAGGGTGAACGCCATGACCTTGGAATCCACCCTGGCGAACACGTCGACCTGGGCGGTCCGCCCCGCCGACCTCGCGCTCGATGGCGAAGTCCTGACCGTGGAGGCGGGTGCGGGCACGGACGTCTTCACCAACCCCCTGACGGGTGAGGTCCGTGACGACGCGGCTCGTGCGCTGCTGGATCCGCCTCCGGGTGACTGGCAGTTCTCGGCCCGGGTCCGGGTGGACTTCCGGGCGCCGTGGGACGCGGGCGCCCTGATCGTCTGGGCGGCGCCGGATCTGTGGGCCAAACTCAACTTCGAACTGTCGCCCGACGGCCGGCCCACGCTGTACTCGGTCGTCACGCGCGGGTTCTCGGACGATGCGGTGGGGTGGCCCCTTGACCGCGGTTCGGTATGGCTGCGCGTCAGCCGCGTCGACGGCGCCTTCGTCTTCCATGTGTCGCCCGACGGTCATTCCTGGCGTCTGGCGCGCCAGTTCGCCTTCCCGGGTGAGCCAGGCGTCCGGTTCCGGGTCGGCATCGGGGTCCAGTCGCCCGTGGGGGAGGGCTGCGTCGTCGGCTTCGACCGTATGGCGCTGGTGCCGTCGCGGCTGGCTGACCTCTTCGACGGCCGCTGACGCCGACCGTCACCCGACGTCCCGTAAGGGCAAGGCTGAGCGGGGACCCCTTAGCCGCCCCGGCGGGGCGCGTGCCGGACGGTGGCGACGGCGCGGCTGGCGACAGCGCGCGTAGTAATGGCCTCGCCCTGTCGTGTCAGTGCGGGGCGCCGGTGAGCAGTCCGGCCAGGAGTACGTCGAGCAGGTCGCGCAGGGTCGGGGCGAAGTCCATGCGCAGGGCGGCGAGTTGGGGGTCGGCGGCGTAGGCGGCGAGCATCGCGGCGGAGGGCCGGGCGTGGGTCCAGACCGCGCCGGTGACCATGACGGCGGCGGCCGTGAACCGGAACGCGGCCGTTTCGTCGAGTTCGGGGAGGTGGCGGCGTACGAGTGCGGTCATGGTGGCGACGCCGGCGAGCGCGGCGTGCTTGTACTGGGCGGCGACCTGTGGGGAGACGTTGCGTTCCAGGACGGCGGCCTGGGCGCTGACGAGGTCGCACAGCACCGGCTGCTCCGCGAGCGAGCCGGCGATCGTGTCGGCCACCTGGGTGGCGCGTGCGTCCGCGGGCGCGCCGGTGTCGATCGCGGCGTCGAGTTCGGTGTCGAGTTTCTCCAGCCAGGCGCGCAGGGCGACGTCGAGGAGCTCCAGCAGGATGGCTTCGCGTGACTCGAAGTAGCGCAGGACGTTCGACTTGGCCAGGCCCACGCGCCGGCTGAGCTCGTTGAGGCTGAGCTGGTTCACCGGCATCTCGGTCAGCATCGCCGCCGCGGTGTCCAGGATGGCCCGGCGGCGCATCTCCCGCTGCTCGTCGCTGCGCGCGCGCTGGAAGTTCGTCATACGACACATCCTACAGACCCCCGGTCTCTTGTTAACAGACCAGAGGTCTGCTAGCTTGGAATTACAAGAGACCGACAGTCTCTTAAATTCGATCCGAGGAGTCCCCATGAACGACTACGACGTCCCCGACCAGACCGGAAAGCTCGTCGTCGTCACCGGCGCGAACAGCGGCACCGGCAAGGAGGCGACCCGGCGCCTCGCCGCCGCCGGCGCCCGCGTCGTGATGGCCGTCCGCACCCCCGCCAAGGGCGAGGCGGCGCGCGCCGAGATCCTGGCCCGGCACCCCGCCGCGAACCTCGAGGTCCGCCGGGTCGACCTGGCCGATCTGGCCTCGGTCCAGGACTTCGCCGACCGGATCATCGCCGACGGCACCCCGCTCGACGTGCTGGTCAACAATGCCGGAGTGATGGCGCCACCCACCCGCATGACCACCGCCGACGGCTTCGAGCTGCAGTTCGGCAGCAACTTCCTCGGCCCCTTCGCGCTCACCGTCCGCCTGCTGCCCGCCCTGCTCGCCGCCGACGCGCCCCGGGTCGCGACGATGAGCAGCGGCACCGCCAACTACGGGCGCATCGACTTCGACGACCTGCAGTGGGAGCGCCGCCGCTACCGCCCGAACCTGTCCTACGCGCAGTCCAAGCTCGCCGACCTCATCCTGACCCGGCAGCTCGCCGTGATCGCCGCCGAGCAGGGCTGGAATCTGCTCAGCACCGCCGCGCACCCCGGGTTCACGCGCACCAACCTCCAGAGCTCCGGTCCGAGCCTGGGCCGCGACAAGCCGAGGCGCTCGCTGTTCGAGGCCGCGTACCTCCTGCCCTCCCAGGGTGTCGAACAGGGAGCCGAGCCGCTCCTCTACGCCGCGACCAGCCCCGACGCCGAGCCCGCCGGCTACTACGGCCCCGGCAAGCGCTTCGGCCTCGTCGGACCGACCGGCCCGGCCAGGACCACCAAGCGCGCCCGCGACACCGCCACCAACACCCGCCTCTGGACCCAGGCCGAACACCTCACCGGCGCCCGCCTCCCCCTCCCCACGGCCTGACACCCACCCCCCCCGGCTCCACCTCAATCCCCGCCGCTACACCACCCCAGCCCCCCCCACGATGGAGAGACCCCCGATGAACGTGCTCCTCTTCGGTGCGACCGGCATGGTCGGTCAGGGCGTCCTGCGCGCGTGCCTCCTCGACGACCGGGTCACCAGCGTGACCGCCGTGGTCCGCGGACCGCTCGAGACCGAACATCCCAAGCTGCGTACGCTCGTCCACAAGGACTTCACCGATTTCACCGACGTGGCCGACCAGCTCGCGGCCGTCGACGCGTGCTTCTTCTGCCTGGGCGTCACCTCCGCCGGCAAACGCGAGGACGAATACCGCACGATCACCCACGACTACACCCTCGCCGCCGCCCGGGCACTGCCCGCCGATCCCGGGCTGACCTTCGTCTATGTCTCGGGCGAGGGTACCGACAGCACCGAGCGCGGTCGCAGTATGTGGGCCCGGGTCAAGGGCCGCACCGAGAACGAACTTCTCGCGATGCCGTTCCACGCCTACATGTTCCGGCCCG
Organism: Streptomyces sp. NPDC026092; assembly: GCF_040638605.1. Lineage (NCBI taxonomy): Bacteria > Bacillati > Actinomycetota > Actinomycetes > Kitasatosporales > Streptomycetaceae > Streptomyces > Streptomyces sp. NPDC026092. The sequence goes on along the minus strand of NZ_JBEZYN010000032.1, from coordinate 42,113 downwards.
GCTTCATCCTCGCCTCCCACGGCGAACAGTCCCGGACCCCCGCCTACCGCCGGCTCTACCCCCTGCTGTCCCTCCTCTACCCGCTCCTGAGGCGCGTCGCGCCACGGTACGTCACGACGACCGAGAACATCGGCCTCGCCATGCTCACCGTCACCACCCAAGCTGGAGCGGGCCCCCGCATCCTGCACAGCCCCGACATCAACCAAACGGCACTGCGGGGGAGTTGACCCCCTGACCGACCGGATTCCGCCGCCCGAGCCTCATACGTACAAGCCCAGAGCTGCTCCAGCGTCGCTGCGGAAGGCCTCGCTGTATGTCCTTCCGCGCCGACAACACCCGGACGCATGGCCTCGATGCGTAACGCACCGACGTAGAGCGGATCGACATCGAGCTCCCGTCAGCGTGCGACCGGCACCGGGGGGCTCACGGGGCCAGGCCCATCGAGGACCTTGAGGTGTTCTTCTGCTCTGACGCGCGCTGCCCCTACGTCGGTGAGTGGACAGCCACCAAACTCTGCAGGGGCCTGAGCGCGGACAAGGGACGAGGCCGGGCGCGCTCCGGGTGTACACGCGGACGTACGCGACCGCCGTCGTCCACTGCACCTCGCGCCGTACTCCGTTTCCCGACGGGTACCCGCGCACGTCGGCGGTACGGTCCCCGTCACCTTCTCCGCGGTCCCGCAACGCCCGGGTGGCGCGCCGTTCGGGTGTCAGCGTGCCTGGGAGTACAGCTCCTGGATCAGTCGGGCGCAGTTCTCCGGCTCCCGCAGTGTGGGGTAGTGGTCGGAGTCGGGGAGGCGGACCAGGCGGCAGTGGGGGATCCGCTCGGCCATCTCTTCGTTGCAGCGGACGACTTCTGGTCGGTCCAGTTCGCCCAGCGCGAGGACCGTGGGTGCGGTGATCTCGCCGAGGCGGTCGAAGGTGGGGGGATCGGTCTGTTGGTGGGCGATGTTGGCGAACCAGGCGGGCAGCACGGCTCTGAAGTGGGCGGCCGCGACGGGGTCGGTTTCAGGGCTGCCGCCGGCGGCCTGGCCCCACCGGCTGAGACCGAGCCGGACGATGCCCTCCATGTCGCCGGTCTTCGCGAGCTCCCCGATGTCCTGATAGAGCTGCCTGTCGGCGGGACTGTCGTAGCCGGTGACACTGGGGACGAGGAGCGCGAGGCCCGCCACCCGCTCGGGGGTGTTCAGGGTCAGCGCGATGGAGGCGGCTCCGCCCATGCTGGAGGCGACGAGGACCGCCCGCGCGAGCCCGAAGTGGTCGAGCACCGCCCTGAGGTCCGCGGTTGGCGAGTACGCCACGTCCGGCGCGGGCGAACGTCCGTAGCCGCGGGCGTCGTAGCGGATGATCCGGCGCGGTGGGTCGAGCGCGGGCAGGACCGGGTCCCAGATCGTGGAGTCGCCGACGCCGGGGTGGACCAGGACCATCGGCAGTCCGTCCCCTCCGGTGTCGTCCGCCCAGAGTTCGCCGCCGTCCACCGGCACCGTGGTTTCCATGGGGTCAGTCTGGGCGGGCGGCCGGGTCCCGTGCCAGCCCGAGCCCGGCCATGTCGGCGTCAATCTCCCGAGGCGGGCCCATCCTGCTGACGACTGGTCAGGGGGTGGCGAAGCGGCAATGACCGGATGTCGGAATAGCCCGCGATGGGGTGAGGCGTCGTCGACGCAGCGCTGCTCGGCCCCCTGCATGGCTGCGTAGGTGGCAACGAAGAGCGCTTGTTCGCCTGAGCCGGCATGCGACCAAGCCGATCGCCGACGACGTGGACGAGACACAACTGCGTGACTGGCACCGGCCGCGCGATGTCCTGGCCGACGGGCTCGAGACCGTCATAGGCGCCGACAGCTCCCTGGAGGAGACGGTCGGCCGCATCATGCTCGAAACCGGCCTGGCCCACCTGCCCGCACTGGACCGTTGACCGGACAGGCCGCCGCGACGGGTGGCGGGGTGCGCCGCCCCGCGGTTCCCGCTCGCGGCGCCAGCCACCCACCAAAGACGCGGCAGAACCGCATGTGGGAAGGCCCAGCATCTGATCAACGACCATCGCGCCCGAGCCGCGGTGGATTGAGCCCCCACGCACCACCGCGAAGGACTGCGCGTGCTGCGGCCCGGCATCGACGCCGCCTACGTCGGCGCCTGCCTGCGACGGTCCCTGGCCACCCACCGTGCTCTGTTCGTACGAACAGCACTGTCCCTGGCCCGTGAGGCAGGGGCAGAGGGCACTCCCGGCGCGCCGGAGCCCGGGGCTGTGCATCGGCATCGACGTCCGCGACGACGAATAGTTCAAACAGCTACGGGACGACCTGGCTCCACACACGATCCACGCCGAAGCCCGACGAGAAAGCCAGCTCTTCTTCAGCGCCGGCAACTCGGGAAACTCACGATGGGGTGGCCCTCACGCGGAAACAGGAGGCGGAACTCTCCTCCCGACTGCAAGCACAGGGGTTCCCGCAGAGGCGATCCCCTCCGCCCAGCGCCCCCACGACCCCAGACACCACCACCCTCCCCCCACCCTGATAGACGAGTCACCCCCTCAGGACCCAACCCGAGGAACCCACCGCCCCCGCGCCACCGCCTCCCGCAACAGCAGTACGACGGCCGCCCGAGCCGACGGACCGGAGCCCCGCGTCGCCAACGACGCACCCGCGCGCCGTACCGCGTCGAGCCGGAGTCCCTGAACGCCCACCAAGGCCCGCACGAAGGGCCGGTACGAAGCGTCCACCACGCCCATGAGAGGGCCGGCCGCCGCCAGATCGGCGGCCGCCCGGTCCGCCTGCTCGCCGACAAGCCGGTCCAGCGCCACGCCGGGCCGGCTCAGGTCCGCGCCGTGGCGTGCCACCGCATCGGCGGGCACGCCCGGCCGGCCCGCGGCCACGTCCTCGGCGAGGTCCTCCAGGAAGTCGATACGCTGCATGGCGCGGATGAGCCGGTGGCAGCCGTCCGTGAACACCGCCCGCGCCGCCGCGTCCGCGGGCGCGAGGAGACAGGCCGTGAGCATCAGCGCGGGCAGCGAGTACTCCCGTACGTACTCCTCCAACTCCTCCTCGTCCGCGATGGCCCGCCACGTCACCTCACGCTCGCAGCCCTGCAGAAACCCCTCCACGTAGACCCGCACGTCGGGGTGACGCTCGGCGGTGCGCACCAGACACCGCAGCACGGGCAAGGCGGAGTCACCCTCGGCGAAAGCCTTCCGTACGAGGCCGTCCCACTCCACGAGCGCGGCCGCCCGCTCATCGATCGCCCCGCGGTCGATCCGGTCGTCGGTCTCGTGCATGAACGCGACGGCGGCCACGACGTGCGGCAACAGGGCGGCGGGGAGCAGGAGTCGCGCGGCCGCGTACTCGGCCGTCGCGAACCTCCGCACCGCCCGGCGCTGCTCCGTGTAGTCCCGCCGCAAGCGGGGCTCCCTGACCCCGGCCCGGTCCAGGGCCCATCTCCACATGATGTTTCTCCCATCGTCGCCGGCAGCGAGCCTACGGGGGCCCGTCCCGGAAACCCGGATGAGCCCCCGGCACCCCTCTGCCAGACTCTTCTCGATGTACGAAGGGTTTCGAGATGTACGAGGTCGACAATGTCTATGAGACGCATGTGACGGTCCGGTGCCGTACCGAGGAGGAGCGGGCCCGACTCGGCGCGTGGGCGGCGGACCGGGGACTGAAGCTCACCACCATCGTCCTGGCCCGGGGCCGCACCCCGGTCCAGCCGATGCTGACGCTGCCCGACCGGACCAGCCACCCGGCGGTCGTGGCCGCGTTGCGGGAGGCCGGCTTCGAGGCGGTGCGGGTCAAGGTCGAGACGGTGCCCTGGAGCACGGAGCCCGCAGGCCCCGGCGGGGGTTACTACGAGCACCACCTCAAACTGACGCTGCCCGCACCGTACGACCGGACCGCCCTGGAAGCCCTCGTCACCCCGCACGGCGCCCATGTCTCCTGGAACGCCCGCCGGGTCCTGCCGGGCCAGAGCGGTCGGCACGAGCGTTTCGTGACCCAGCGGCACCCAGGGCCGGTGGACGCGGCGGGACGCGCCTGCGACGCGCTCGTCGCCGCACTGGTTGCCGCCGGGCGCGAACTGATCGCGCAGGAGCGGGAGTTCGTTCTCTCCGACAGCGACCTGTCATGGGACCAAGGTTGGCTGGAGGAAGCCGTATGAATGATATGAACGACAAGCCGTTGGCTCCGTCGATCCCCTACGGGCCGGGCACCGGCGCGGAACCCCGCGCCGACTACGTGCGCCGCAAGGACGAGCTCCCGCACACCCTGACCGCCGGCATTGGCGACCCGGCCGCCCGCCACCGCGTCTTCGACCCGGCCCTCAAACACTTCGACCAGGCATACCGCCCCGCTGACGGCGTCGTCGAAGACCCGGAGGTACGGACCCGCTGGCAGACGACCCGACGCGCGGCCCTCGAGCTCGTTCTCGCGGCCGTCGCCGGCTCACCGTGGGCCGACTCCCTCGTGCTGCGTGGCAGCATGCTGATGTCCGCCTGGTACGGCAAGGCCGCCCGCGCCCCGAAGGACATCGACTTCGTCGTCGTCCCCGAGACCTGGCGCATCGAGGAGCCTCGTACCCGCGCCATGCTCGACGGCATCGCCGAGGCATCGGAGCGCCTCGCCGCCGAGAGGGGTACGGACCTGTCGATCTCGGCGGCCGGCAGCGTCTGCGAGTACATCTGGACCTACGAGCGGGTGCCCGGCCACCGTCTGGTCCTGCCGTGGACGGCACCCGGGCTGCCCGGCGGCCAGGTCCAGCTCGACTTCGTGTTCCAAGAACGCCTCCCGACCCCGCCCCGCCCGACCGAGGTTGCAGGCGTTCGCCTGCAGGCCGCGGACCGGGAACTGTCCTTGGCCTGGAAGCTCATGTGGCTGAGTTGCGACATGTACCCGCAGGCCAAGGACTTGTACGACGCAGTCCTCCTCGCCGAGAGCTGTACGCTGCCCCTCGCCCTCCTGGAGACGGTGCTCCGCGAGGCGGACGCGTGGCCGGGCTACCCGAACGAGCCGCTGAACCTCGCCATGCTCGAGAACGCCGTCCACGAGACCGACTGGACGGGCTTTGACGACGCCGCCCACGCGGCCACCGAAGCCGCGAGGCGCGACCTCGGCACCCGCCTGCTGACCGCCCTCGCTCCGGTACTCGGGACACGGTGAGGGGTGTCCCGTAACTGCTGGTCACGGAGGTGGCCAGGTGGGAATCTCCGTAGCTGCCGAGTTCGTGCTGCCGGTATCGTCCGGTCTCCCGACCCGACCCCGACCCGACCCGACCCGACCCGCCCTGCAGGCGGCGTACGTTCAGAGAGCGATGCACATGACCAGCCAGCAAGTGACGACGGCCCTGTGGCGCCCCACCGGCCCCAAGGAGCTGGATCTGGTACGGGAGCTGAACTGGCGTGCGTGGCCGCCTCGGCTGCCCGAGCAGCCGATCTTCTACCCGGTCCTCAACGAGGACTACGCGATCAGGATCGCGCGGGACTGGAACGTGAAGCACGATGGCGTCGGCTTCGTCACCCGATTCAAGGTCGAGTCGGAGTTCCTGAGCCGGTATCCCATCCAGCAGGCGGGTGGCCGGACGATCCTCGAGCTCTGGGTTCCGGCTGAGGAGCTGGACGAGTTCAACGCCCACATGGTCGGCGAGATCCAGGTGGTCCACGAGTTCCGCTGAGGCGGGGAAGCTTGCTGGCGGGGCACGCTGCGGAGCGATTCTCCCGGCGTGGCTTGTGTAATCACGGCGCCGTTCCGCCGATCTGACTGCCCGATACCCCGACCCGGGGATAGAGCGCTGCGTGGCTGGGGAGTTTGCTGGCTGACAGCGACGTGGGGGAGGGCCGGAGCATGGGAACGGGCACGGTGGTGCTGGTGGTGTTAGCCGTCTTGGGCGCGGGGGGCGTGGTCGGGGTCCTGGTGCGTGCCGGGCGGCGTGAGGCCGAGGCTGAGAAGGTCCGGCTGGCGGAGCAGGCGCGGGTCCAGGCCGCACGGTCGATGGAATCGGTCTGGGCGATGGGCGACCGCGAGTTCGAGGAGTACGTCGCGGATCTGTGCCGCCGGGACGGCTGCACAGAGGTCCGCCGGGTCGGTGGCGCGAACGACCTGGGAGCGGACGTGATGGGACGGCTTCCGGACGGCCGGAAAATCGTGGTGCAGTGCAAGCGTTACGCGAAGCACCGCACCGTCGGCAGCCCGGACCTCCAGAAGTTCAACGGCACCGCCCGCAGCGAACACGGAGCGGACATCCCGCTCTTCGTCGCCTCGTGCAAGTACACCAAGCAGGCCAGGGCCTTCGCCGCCCGCCACCACCTGGTCCTCATAGACGTGGACCTTCTCGGCTTCTGGAACAGCGGCACGCCACTGGCCGCGCTCCTCGACCTGGACATCGGCCGGTCCGGAACCAACCGGAAGCTGACCCCGGACACCTGAACCGTTCGACGCCCCGCCTCGCTCATCAGGGCGTTGAAGCCGGTGTGGGTGCCGGGGAGGGTGGCTTTCCTAGCCGGCCGAGGCACGCTGAGGTGCGCAAGTCCGGCCGGACATCCCGGCCGTGGCCGGTGGAGGAGGACGCGGTGAGCGTTTTCGAGACGGGCCAGACGGTCGTACGGCGCGACGTGCATCGTTCCGGACGGGTGTGGAGCGAGCAGGCGTTGCGGGTCGTCGCCGACACGAGCGAGGTGCTGGTGGCCGCCTGTGTGCACGGCGCGGAGGCTCGCTGGCCCGCCCTGTACGCGAAGGCCCGCGACGACGGGGACCGTTCGGTGCGTACCGAGGCGTTCGAGGCGATGGCGGCGGGGGAGTGGGAGCTCGCGGCAGCGGTGTGGCAGGAGACCGACCTGTTGCTGTGGAAGCCTCCGGCGACTTGGTTCAGCGTCAACGCCTTCTTCGTCCCGGAAGGCGACGGGCGCCGGCTGCGGAACTGGTACGTCAACTTCGAGCACCCCGCCCACCGTACCGAGGCCGGGTTCGACACCTTCGACCTCACCGTGGACCTGGTAGTCACGCCCGACCTCACCCGCTGGGAGTGGAAGGACGAAGACGATTACGCCCATGTGCGCCGTCTCGGCATCGTCTCCGACACCGAGCCCGGGCCGTGGACGCCGCCCGCGACCAGGTGTTGGCGATGATCGCCGACCGCACCGGCCTGTTCGCGCAGGCTCAGAGGTGGGCGGCCTGGACGTGGGAGCCGACCTGGCCCGCGCTGCGTCTTCCCCGGCCCACGGAGGCTGCCGAGAGGGCTGCGCCGGAGGGGGACTGAACCGTTGCTGGCGTTCTTGCGTGAACGGTGTCCAGGGACTTCCCCCTCAAACGTCATTGATCAGCCGCGGCGAGGGCCACACATCACGACTGAGCAGACCCTATTGACCAGGCGCAGTGGGGTGGAGAAGGCATCATCAAAGCCCACGGCGATCTCACCCGGCGGCAGGTCGTATGGGCCAGCCAAGCCACCTGATCCGGGGCAGGCGCTGCGACCACGACGACCGCATCGATCAGCATGCGACGACGCGCTGAAAGACCAGGATTCTCCACCGCGCCATCGTGCCAGGACGCTGGTTGAGCCGAATGAACAGCCTGGGGGTGCCGAGCGCCTACTCACTCACTTGGACGTGAGCGTCGGCACCGGCTTCGCGGAGTTCGTCAACCATTGCGGTGGCGACTTCTTCTGGCAGGTTCTCGAGGATGGCTGCGGGCAGCTGGCTGACGAGGGACTTGCAGTGCCACAGACTCAGCCCGGTCCGCCTGTGAAGGAGCTTCACGACCTCGATGGCCCGGGGGCCAGAGTCTGTCAGAACTACTGTGTGCGGCAGGTCGTCGCAGACCAGCAAGAACGATTCGCTCACCGTGTCCGGTTCCTCCACAGTCTGCCGATGGCGTCCGCGCCGAAGTCGCGCACCATCCGGTCCAGCGGGACCGCAGGCCGCACGAGGGCGTTCGTCACCGCGATCGTATCGAGGAACGTGACCACCGCGTCCGCCAGCCGCAGACTCCCCGCCAGCACCGGAACCGTCCGGGCAGCCGTCGGCGTGCACGTCGAGGCGGTCCTGGCGAGAAGGCGCGGGGGAGCGCGCCCTGCTCCCCAACCACGGAGTACCCCTGGCCCTGGCAATGCGGTGCCCGCGCAGAGGTGCTGCGGTCGAAACGGTAACTCCGTCCACCTGCCCGGCTTGTCGACCCTCAGTCCGCCGGTACGCGACCCGTTAGGTGAGGGCCGCACTTTATGGAATCTGCCAGAGTTAAGCCTCGGCGGCGCCGCGCCGCGACGGCTGCCTCGTACCAGACGCGGCCGCTATGCGATCGTGACGTCCGGTCTGTTGGCCAAGGCGATGTCGGATTCGGAGTGTTCGAGCGCCAGTCTTGCCGCGCCGATGGCCACCGAGTCGTTGCCCAGGCCGGACGCCACGACCTGGGGCGGGTAGAGGCAGGCGCGGTTCAGGTGTTCCTGGATCGGCTCGACCAGCAGGGCTCCACCGCTCGCCAGCGAGCCTCCGATGATGACCATCTCCGGGTCGAACGGGCCCACGACCGTTGCCAGGCCCTCCGCCAGGCCGACGGCGAGCGCGGTCACGGCCTCCGCGGCCCGTGCGTCGCCCGCGGTGGCCTGCCCGAAGGCGAACTCCGCGGCCTGTGCCGGCGAGCGCAGCTCTCCCGGCTCGACCGCCGTGGCGAAGTCCATGACGGAACCGAAGACCTGCCACAGCCCGGTGGCGTGCTCCCCGATCTCGCCGGAAGCCGAGTGGGCCCCGCGGTACGGCTTGCCTCCGATCAGCATGCCCAGCGACATCCGGTTGCCCGCGAAGAGGTACAGCACATCCATGCGGTCGACGGCCGCGCCGCGCCACTGCTCGGCCAGGACGGCGAGCCGGACGTCGTTCTCGACGACGACGGGCGCCGAGATTCTGCCCGACAGCTCGTCCTGCAGGGGGAGGCCCGACCATCCCGGCAGGACGGAGCTCTTCACCACGCGCCCGGTGCTGTCGACCACTCCGGTGGTGCCCACCCCGACGGCCATGGGGCGCCGGCCCAGTTCCTGCGAGCACTCGGCGATGAAGCGCTCGATCGCGTCCAGGCGCTCGTCCAGGGTCATGTCGGGGAATATCGCCGCCTTGCGGGACTGGTTGACCTGCCCGCCCAGGTCAACCCCGACGGCCTGCAGCCGGTAGGCGCCCACGCTCACTCCGAGCACGCTTCCGGCAGACGCGCGGAACCGGAAGAGCTTTGCGGGCCGGCCGCGTTGACCGCGCTCCTGGCCGCACTCCTCGGCCCACCCCTGCTCAAGCAGCTCGTCCATGATTGTCTCGACCGTCGGCCTCGAGACCTGCACCTGCTGGGCCAGCTCGGTCAGGGTCGCGGCCTTCATGCTGCGCCGCAGAACGCGGAGGACGGCGGCGGAGTTCAACCGTCGCAACAGGGAGGCGTCACCGCCGTGCTGGTTCATGCCAGGCATCCTACTTACGAAAGTTCGCAGGGAAACGTCTTGCGCTGCGGATTTCGTGATCGGCTACCCGAGCCGAAGCCTGGGAGCCTCCAGAGGGCAGGGCGCGCACGGGTGTTGGAGGCCGCAACGGGCCCAGCCGTGACCGTAGAGGACGCTTGCCCAGCGAGGTTCGGGGCTACTTAGCAAAAGTGTTTGCGTATAGGTCTTGACCATGCCGCGGCCCGCCCTGTTGACTCCTGCCGCATCGGCACCGAGCCCGAACGTGTCGAGCCGACGCCGCGTTCCAGGCGGCGGCCCGCTGGTCACCGGCGAGGCGATCGGTGGCAACCCGCTCCCGGATTGGTTGAGGCAGCGATACCTGTGATGAGAACGACGAACGCGTCCGCGACCCGGTACGGCCCAGGCACGACAAGGCTCCTCCCGACGGAGCCGCCGGGGTGTCGGCCCATCGCAGGCCGGGCGGAGGTGACCCGCGACCTCGTTGGCCCGCGCGTCCCGCCGGGATCCCGACGGCCGACGCAAGCGCCGCCGGCCCCGGGCGTCCCTCTCCTCGCCCACGCCACGACACTCCGGCCACCCGCCGGAGTTCTCCCCGCTCCCGCTCCCGCTCCCGTCCCCGCTCCCACTCGCCGCAGGAGGTGAATGTGTCGGCCGCCCCATCGGCTTCGCCCCGTCCGGCCACGCCGCACCCCGCTCCACCGCCAGACCGACAGGCACGTTCACGCGACGAGGCCCGAGAGGCCGACCGTCTGCCCGTAGCCCGACGGCGCCTCCGCGACCGCCTCAGGCGCGACCGTATGCTGCTGCTTCTTTGCGTGCCCGGCATCCTCTACTTCGCGGTGTTCTTCTACCTGCCGCTGGCGGGCAACGTCATCGCCTTCCAGGACTACCAGACCTACCTGGGCTACCGGCAGAGCCCCTTCGTCGGCTGGGCCAACTTCATCGCGCTCCTGGAACAGCCCGAGTTCTGGTCCGCAGTGTGGAACACCTTGGAGATCAGCTTCGTCCAGCTGTTCCTCTACTTCCCGGCGCCGATCGCCCTCGCGCTCTTCCTCAACTCCCTGATCAGCACCAGGACCCGCAGGCTCATGCAGACCGTGGTCTACCTACCGCACTTCCTGTCCTGGGTCGTGGTCGTGGGAATGTTCCAGCAGGTCTTCGGCGGCGCGGGCACGGTGACCAGCCTGCTCAACGACAACGGCATCCCCGTCGGCAACATCATGAACAACCCCGATACGTTCATCCTGCTGCTCACCTCCCAGGCCGTCTGGAAGGACGCCGGGTGGGGCGCCATCATCTTCCTCGCGGCGATGGCCTCCATCGACAACTCGCTCTACGAGTCGGCCGCCATGGACGGCGCTGGCCGACTGCGCCGCATGTGGCACATCACCCTGCCCGGCATTCGCCCCGTGATGATCATGCTGCTGATCCTGCGGCTCGGCGACATCCTCTCCGTCGGCTTCGAGCAGATGCTCCTCCAGCGTGACGCGGTCGGCGCCGAGGCAGCGGAGGTGCTCGACACCTACGTCTACTTCCACGGCGTCGTGGACGGCGACTGGGGCATGTCCACCGCCGCCGGCCTGATGAAGGGCGTCATCGGATTCATCCTGATCGTCCTCGCGAACAAGCTCGCCCACCGCCTCGGCGAACAGGGGGTCTACCGATGAGCATGCTGTCGATCTCGACGATCCTCGACAGGAGCCGACGCGGCCGCCGATCCGCCGAGCGCCCCGTGTGGATGGAACGGCCCACCACCTGGGGCCAGGGGCTCAAGCTGCTGGTCATCGTCGCGATGATCGTCGCCGTCGGCTATCCGTTCCTCCTCGCCATCGGCACCAGCCTGGCCACCAAGGCCGAACTGGCGGCGAACGGCGGCTACGTGCTGCTGCCCACGGATCCGACCCTGGAGGCGTACCGGGTGGTGCTCTCCGGCGGCGTGGTCACGCGCGCGGCGCTGGTCAGCATCGGCATCACCGCCGTCGGTACCGCACTGAGCCTGGTGTGCACGGTATGCCTCGCCTACGGACTCTCGCGCCCCGGGACCCTGGCCGGCAAGCCACTGCTCCTCATCGTGGTGGGAACCTTCCTCTTCACCCCGGGCATCATCCCCAACTACCTGGTGGCGCAGGCCCTCGGACTGCTCGACACGTACGGCGCGATGGTCGTCCCCATCATGCTCAACGCCTTCAACGTCATCGTCGTGCGGGCCTTCTTCCAGGGCGTCCCGGAGGAACTGCACGAGGCCGCCCGCCTCGACGGGGCGAGCGACCTGAAGGTGCTGCTGAAGATCGTGCTCCCGTTGTCCAAGGCGGTGATCGCCGTGGTCGGCATGTTCTACGCGGTCACCTACTGGAACAGCTTCTTCAACGCGATGCTCTACGTCAACGACCCGGAGAAGCTGCCGCTCCAGGTCGTCCTGCGCTCTTACGTCCTCCAGGGCGACACGTTCAACGCCAAGGCGATGGGCGTCAGCGTGCTCCCGGCGAGCACATCGCTGTCGATGGCGGTGCTCATCCTCGCCGTCCTGCCGATCGTCGCGGTCTACCCGTTCCTGCAGAAGTACTTCACCAAGGGCGTTCTCACCGGCGCGATCAAGGCCTGAACCAGCCGTCTGCCTTCGGCCTCGGCTGTTCCCATGCCCTGTACTCCTTGGCACGCCCCTGGCGCGTCGCCCCCTCCCGCCCCACCCCCACCCCGCCCCACCTCGCCCCACCTCGCCCCACCCCTCTCCCGTCCCCTCGGCGTTCGCCGAAACTCGCTCAAGGAGAGCCATGTCCTCCAGAAACCTCAACCGTCGTGGATTCCTCGGCGCGGCCGGTGTCGCCGGCCTCACCGTCGCGGGAGGCGGCGCCCTCGCCGCCTGCACCAGCGGAACGGGCACCTCCGTCGGCGGTGCGGAAGCCTCGGCCAGGCTGAGGCTTCCGACCTACGTGCCGGCGAAGGTTGCCGCGCCCGACCTGGCCGGCAACGGCCAGGGCCTGGACCCGGCGTACCTGCGCTACCCCGCCGACCCGACCCGCAGCGTCTCCGCGATCCCCGGGGACGGACAGCCGGTCACCGTCCTGACGGAGACGTTCACCACCGCGGCCCCGGCGATGAACCGCAACGCCTACTGGCAGGAGCTCAACAAGCGGCTCGGTTCGGAGCTGCACATGACGATCGTCAACGGTCTCGGAGCCGAGGACGTCTACCGTGCGAAGTTCAACGCGACCGTCGCGGGCGGCGACCTGCACGACCTGATGTGGTTCCCGCCGAATCAGGGCCTGAAGAACGTCCCCGCCCTCCTCGCCGCGAAGTTCCACGACCTGACGCCGTACCTCGGCGGCGACGCCGTCAAGAAGTACCCGAATCTGGCGAACATACCCGACTTCGCGTGGCGGACCGCCGTCCTGAACGGCAAGATCTGGGGCGTCGCCGTCCCGTACGGCCGCATGGGCCAGGTCTACGTCGCCAACGAGGACTTCTGGAAGCCGGTCGGAGGCGCGCGCTTCGACAGTGCGCAGGACTTCCTCGACAAGTCCAAGGAACTCCTCGACACCAAGCGGAAGAAGTACGTCCTGGAGCCCGCCTACGTCAACCACCTCAATCAGTTCGCCCTGTGGTACGGCGCTCCCAACGGCTGGCGGCTGGACGGCGACAAGCTCACCCACGCGTTCGAGACGGACGAGTTCTTCGCCGGACTCGAATTCGCCCTCAAGTGCCAGCAGGCGCAGCTCTTCTGGCCGGACCCCAACCTCGCCACGACCCTGGAGAAGCTGGAGGGCGGCTTCCTCGGCGCCCACGTCCAGTCCTTCCCCGGCTTTCTCAACGACAGCGCCATGTACGACTGGCCGGCCAAGGTCATCGTCCCCTTCGCCGCGGAACCGGGCGCCGAGCCGAGCTTCAACTTCGGCTACGGATCCGTCGGATTCACCGCCATCAACAACAAGGTCCCCAAGGACCGCATCGAGACGCTGCTCCAGATCATGAACTACCTCTGCGCGCCCTTCGGTAGCGAGGAGCGCCTCTTCCTGGACTACGGCCTGGAAGGCACCCACCACACCCGCGCGAAGGACGGAGACGTCAGGCTCAACACGAAGGGCAATGCCGAGGTACTGACCACCCGGCAGGCGATCACGTACTTCGGTAATTCTCCGCAGGCGCTGTACCTGCCGGGCAAACCGCAGGTCACCAGCGCCATCCATCAGACAGAGGTCGAGCTGATGAAGCTCGCCCGCGTCAACCCGACCACGGGTCTCTTCTCCGACACGAACTCGAACAAGGGCGCCTCCGCGACCGGCGACTTCTACAGCGCGATCACAGACCTCGTGGCCGGCCGCAAGCCGCTGTCCTCCTTCAAGAAGGAGATCCTCCCCGGGTGGCAGCGGGCCGCGGGCAACGCGACGCGCCGCGAGTTCGAGAAGGCCATCGCCCAGGGCGGTGCCAAGTGACCGAAGACCTCCGCATCGGCGTTATCGGCCTCGGACTGCGCCGCAACCTCGCCGTCTCCGCCCACCGCCCCGGCCGGGGATCGGTCGTCGCCGCCGTCGCCGACACCGACCCCGCGGTACGGGCCCGGATCACCACGCGCTTCCCCGGAGCGACGGCGTACGCCGACCATCGGGCGCTCCTCGACGACGACACCATCGACGCCGTGATCATCGCCACCCCCGATGACACCCACGAGGCCATAGCCTGCGACGCCCTGCAGGCGGGCAAGGCCACGTACGTGGAGAAGCCGCTGGGCATCACCGTCGAGCAGTGCGACAGGATCCTGCGGACGGCCCACGAGACCGGCAGCCGCCTCTATCTCGGGCACAACATGCGGCACATGGGCGTCGTCCGGCTCATGCGCGACATCATCGCCCGCGGCGACATCGGTGAGCCCAAGACCGTGTGGGTACGCCACTTCGTCTCGTACGGCGGCGACTACTACTTCAAGGACTGGCACGCCGACCGTCGCCGTACCACCGGACTGCTGCTGCAGAAGGCCGCGCACGACATCGACGTGATCCACTGGCTGGCCGGCGGGTACACCGAGCGGGTCAACGCGCTCGGGGACCTGATGGTCTACGGCGACCTACCGCGCCGTGAGCCCGGCACCCCGCGGCCGGAGGGCTGGCTGCGCGAGTTCGAGTGGCCGCCCGGCGAGCGCAGGAACCTGCACCACATCGTGGACGTCGAGGACGTGTCCGTGATGAACATGCGGCTGGACAACGGGGTGGTCGCCGCCTACCAGCAGTGCCACTTCAGCCCCGACTACTGGCGCAACTACACGGTCATCGGCACCGAGGGCCGACTGGAGAACTTCGGCGACCGGCCGGGCGACGAGGTCCGCGTCTGGAACACCGGTCCGAGCGAGTACCGGCCAGGCGCCGACGCGGTCCACCAGGTGCCCGAAGCGACGGGCGGCCACGGCGGCGCCGACGAAAAGATCATCGAGGAGTTCTGCCGCTTCGCCCGCGAGGGCGGAGCGACGGACACCTCACCTGTCGCCGCCCGCATGAGCGTGGCTGCGGGGTTCATGGCAACCCGCTCGCTGCGCGAGGGTGGTACGGCGCACGACGTACCACCCCTGGACCCCACCCTCATCACCTACTTCGCATCCGGTCAGCACCGACCGACCCCGGCCCGAACGCCCCACCCATGACGGCATCACGGGGCCTCCTGACGTGGTCACACGGTGCCTCCTGACGGCTGCACGGCAGTCTCCGGCCCGGTATCCCCGCCCCCGGGGGCTGCCGGGCCGACCGGAGCACGGCCCACGTCGTCGGCGGGCGGCACGGCCGGGCCAAGCATGCCCGAAGGTGACCCTGGCAGGTGAGAAACCCCGCCTCACGGGTTCCGCGACGCGCTTCAGCGCTCGTCGGTCGCGCTGCTCGCGGGCCCGGGACTCGCCCGGACGATGAGCAGAGCCACGTCATCGTGGTCACCTTCGCTACGCAGAGAACGCAGAAGAAGGTCGCATGTGGCGTCAAGCGATCGGTGCGGGTCGTCGAGGACGTCGAGAAGAGCGTTCAGGCGTGCGTCGATCGCCTGGTCGCGGGCTTCGACGAGGCCGTCGGTGTACAGGATGAGCTGGTCGCCCGGTCCGACGCCGATGGAGGTCGTGGTGAAGGGAATGCCGCAGCCGCCCAGCGGTGCGCCCGTGGGCAGGTCGAGCAGCTCGCGCGTACCGTCCGGGTGGAGCAGTACGGGCGGCAGATGCCCGGCCAGGGAGATGTGGCATCGCGCCGCGCCGGGGTCGAAGACGGCGTAGACGCAGGTCGCGATGGTGCCGAGGCCGTCTGTGATGTGGTCGAGGTGGTGCAGGACCTGGGCAGGAGGCAGATCCAGGTCGGCCAGAGTCCTCGTGGCGGTGCGCAGCTGTCCCATGGACGCCGCCGCTGCGACGCCGCTCCCCATGACATCGCCGACGACGAGGGCCGTCTTGTCGCCGTTCAGCGGGATGACATCGAACCAGTCGCCTCCGATCTCGATCGTGGCCTGTGCGGGGCGATAGCGGAAGGCGATGGTGAGCCCCGGTCGCTGGGGAGGGGGGCGGGGCAGCAGGCTGCGCTGGAGGGTGAGTGCGGTGTGGCGCTGTTCTTCCACGGCGCGGTGGCGATCGGTGACGTCGACACTGGAGGTCGCCACACCCAGCACTTTCCCGTTGGGGGCCTCGAGCCGGTAGAACGAAATCGACCAGGCGTGGTCGTTGTTCGGGTCGGCCGCGGTGCGGCCGACGATGGTGTGGTCCAGGATCGGCGTCCCGGTGGCCAGGACCTCCCGCATGGCTCCAGTGAAGGATTCGTCGAGGAACGGCAGCACCTCGTGGACGTGCCGGCCGACATGCTCGGCGGCCGGCACACCGTTCATCCGTTCCTCCGCAGGGTTCACAGAGATGTACCGGAGGTCGGTACCCAGCATGGCGAGACCGATCGGCGACTGCGACACCAGCTGGGCGGACAGCGCCAGGTTCCGCTCCACCCGCCGAAGCGTCGCCTGGTCCGTGGCCAGCCCCAGGGCCCAGTACTCGCTCTGGTCGTCCTGCAGCCGCATGTTGCGGAACTCCACCAGCCGCGTGCTCCCGTCCTTGTGCCGTACGGGGAAGACGCCCGCCCAGCTCTCACCGTCCCGCATGACCTGCGCGAACAGCGCCAGCACCGCATCGCGGTGCTCGTCGTCGATCAGCAGATTCCCCGCGTACCGGCCCTGCGCCTCCTCGGTGCTGTAGCCGAAGAGGATCTCCGCCTGAGGGCTCCAAAGATCGATCCGGCCCTGGGAATCGAGAAGCACAGGGGCCACATTCAGCACGTCCAACAAGCCACCTGGCGTTGACGGCTCCACACCCGACGCGCCGGGATCGCCCTGAACGGGTTCGGAGGCTCCCATTCCTCAGGCTCCTTTCGGCCGCCGATGCGGAGTGCTGTGCCGGAGCGGACGACGGCCGGCGCCGCGTCTGCCATCCCATCGTCCCGCGACTCCACCCGTCCGTGCACTGCAACGATCTCCGAGGTACCCCGCTGGGGTAGGGCCGCGCCCGCGCCCCAGCGGTTGCCCGGGCGATCTGTCGAGCCGCCCCGCGGCGGCCCGCGGACCAGCTCCGAGCGCCTCACTCCGGACCGCCGAGACCCTGACCGCTCGGGCCCGGACCGCTCACCCTCGGGCTCATCCATGACGAATCCCTCCCCGCGGAACCAGGTTGCGATCATCGGAGAGACTCAGCCGAGCTGCCCTTTGCCGTCGGCCCCGCTGCGGGCCGCCGCCGAGTGCAGCGCCTTCAGGGCCACCAGGAGGATCCCGATGTCGTCCAGGTAGACCGGGTCGGGGATCAGGTCGATCGGCGAGACCGTGTAGAGGACCGCTGCCCAGAAGAGAGCCTTGGACTGCAGCGGGACACCGGCCTCCAGCAGCAGCCTGCGGGCCTGGAAGACGCGGACCAGCAGAATGGCCGCGCACACCGCCACGGCGACGAGGAGAACGACGGCCACGATCAGCCAAAGGGAGCTGTCCATGTCCGCTCTCCTACCCGGTCCCGCGCCGTGCGCGCCTCGATTCTTCCTCCTCGCCGGAACGGCCCTTCGGGGGCACGCCTGGTTTGACCGTACGAGAAGCGGCAAGGCGAACCGTCAGGCGCGCCCCAACAAGCAGTGACGAACAGCCAGCCAGGAGTCACTTTCCAGGAAGGCAGTCATGTCGACCCTGACGACAGTTCTCATCATCGCGGCGGTGGTCGTCGCGGCGCTACTGGTGGCCGGTGTCCTGCTCCGGGCCCGTACGGGCCCGGACAGCGGCACGCGCTCCCTCAAGCGGCGCTTCGGCCCCGAGTACGACCGCACCCTCGAACAGCACGGCGGCGACAGCGAGGCCGCCCACCGCGACCTGCGCGAGCGGGTCGCACTGTACGGCCGCTTCCGGCCGATGCCGCTGGAGCCGGCGGTCCGGGAGCAGTACGTCGTCCAGTGGACCACGCTCCAGGAGCGCTTCGTCGACGCGCCCCGCCAGGCCGTCGCCGACGCCGAGCACCTCGTCACCCGCGTCGCGGCGACTCGAGGCTTCCCGGATCCCGAGCGGCGCGCGGACCTGCTGGCCGCTCTGTCGGTGCACCATCCGCACCACGTTGAGGGCCTGCGCGGGCTGCGCCGTGCTGCGCACACCGAGTCGGCCACCACGGAGCAGCTGCGGGAAGCACTGGTGCACGCCCGCGCCTTGTTCGAGGACCTGACGGCACCCGGGCAGGCCGGTGGGGCCGACACCCGAAGCCGTCCGGTGTCCGGGCGCGGCCGTGGACATCTCCTCCACCCGAAGGGAAGTGGCGCGTAATGGCACGCGACAACCGGGACCAGCATTCGACGGGGCGACACGCACCCACACCCCCGGCAACTCCCGGGGTGCCGCCCCCGAACGGCGAGCGCGGGGGAATCCCTGCCGGGGCTGTCCCGGCGCAGCGTACGGAACACCCCGTGCCGCCGCCGCCGCCTCCTCCGCCGCCGGTCCCGGGTGCGACCGTTCCCCCGCAGGCCGCACCGCAGGCCGGCCCGCCGCCGCACGTACCGCCGCCGGCGATGCCGCTCTCCAAGGCACCGCAGTCTCCGCGGTCTCCGCAGTCCGCCGTCCCTTCCGAAGACCCCGGCGCCACGGGCCGGAGCGGCGGGAGCCGCACGAACGCTCCTGCCGCGACCCCCGCCGCGCCTCGCGGACGGGCGGCGGCGGACCGGCCGGGTGACAGCGGGCAAGCCGACGGCGGTGGACATGTCGGCCACGCCGGCCACGGCGACCACCCGGCCGGGCAGCTGCTCGGCGCCAGTGAACGCGACCGCCTCTCCGGCTGGCTGCACCACGCGCTCGCCGGGTTCGTCGACGCGCCGCACGACGCGGTCGCCGAGGCGGCAGAGGTCCTGGAAGAGGTCGAGCAGCAACTGGTCGACTCCCTCCGGGACCGTCGGGCGGCGCTCCAGGCGGGATGGCAGCGCAGCGGCGACCCGAACGGACCGCGCCCCGACACCGAACGGCTCCGGCTCACCCTCCAGACCTACCGCGAGGTGACGGAGAGGCTCCTGCGCACATGAGCCCCGGAGACCGGCGGTCCGATGGGCCCGCATGTCAGCCCACGTCGGAAGCCCCCAAGTCCCTTGGGGGCTTCCGCCATGCTCGCGGCGTGTCCGCGCGGAGCGGCCGCATGGGCACGCGCCGGCGATCCTGGGAGAGCGGGAAGGAAGTGATGGGACGCATGCCCGACGGGGCTACATCGTCGTCCACCGCGCCGTGATCCAGGGCCTCGGTCCCGACATCGGGCAGCTCCAGCGTGGGGGCCACGTCGTCCGGCACGCCGAGCGGTTGGAAGTGTCTTGGTCCCGAGCGGGCGTCCTTCGCCTCCTGGCGATCGCCAGCCCGACGGCGAGCACCCCGAGGAGGGCCGGCCCGACGAGGACGGCGACCGGCACCCCGATCCGCGATTCCCCGCCACCTGGGCCGTCTTGAAGATAGAGAGTCAGACCGCACCCGAGTAACCCAGCCGGCCCGTTCGCCAGCACCAGGTCGCGTCCGATCCTCGTCGCCCCACGCCAGAGCCTGACCCTGCCCACCCGGTCCTCCCACCCTCCCCGTTCGTGTTCATCCGGGCCCCTCGCTGGAGTTGACCTTCCTGACAGAACGCCACATGTCCGTGAACGCCGCTCGAAACGTGCGGGGGAGCGGGGCGGATAATGGGCTCTCCCCCGAACGACCGGAGACGAAGGACCCATGACGCTCACAGAAGGCCGGCGTGTCACGCTGGCGAAGGACCTGCGACTGACCGGGCACGTCACCCGAGCCGACGGAGCCCAGCAGGACGCGGACTCGGCGGCAGGGTTCCTCGCACTGGGCGCGGGCATGACGGGCACCGTCGAGCAGGTGAGCGAGCACCAGCGAGTGAAGAGCCATGAGGTCCGCGAGTACGAACGGCTCACGTCGCTCTTCGACGCCTTCGGCCACCAGATGCCCCCGGGCAGCAGGAAACAGCTGGAGGAGCAGATCGCCTCCCTGGAACCCGCCTGGAACGCCTACCGGGAAGCGTCGCATCGGGTGACGGTCCGGGTCCGTCTCGACAACGGCTTCGTCCTGGACGAGGCACCCGGGGATGCGTTCACCATCCTCTGATCACCCCGATCACCCCGATCACCCCTTCACCACCGGCCGGGTTCGGGGTGGGGGAGCGTCGGGGCAGGCGGGTCGAGGCGACGGATGCCCGGGGTGGCCACGGCCCTGTGCAGGAGGACGGAGAGAGGGACGGTGACGGCGCCGACGGCCCAGAGCTGCTCCGCGAGGGAGTCGATCCGGCCGGGATCTACGGGAGATGGATGAACACGCACAAGACCCGCCACACCTGCCGCTGACCGAGCGCGTCATCAACGAAACCGTCCGGCTGCGCCCGCCCGGCTGGTTCTTCACTACCAGTGTGGTCACCGCCGACACGTACCTCGGCGGGTACCCGCTGCCGGCCGGGACCAGCGTCACCTATCGCCCCTACGTCATCCACCACCGTCCCGACCTCGACCGCGATTCCGAAGTCGTCACCCCCGACCGCTGGGCCTTGCCGCCCCCCAGCCGCCGCGCCACGCCTTCCTCCCCTTCGCCGAGGGCGACCGCATCGGCGACTCCTCAGCATGATCGAGGCCACCCTCGCGCTCGCGACCATCGCCGCCCGGTGGCGCCTGGAACACGTGTCAGGCCACCGGGCCGCCTTGTCGCGGCGGTGACCCTGGAACTCCGCGACCTGCAGCGATCTGCCGCATCGTGAGGTTTGTGCGCCAGTACGCCGCGACCAGCAGGGCCCGGTCCTCCAGCGGAAGGCTCCACGGCCGGCCCTTGCGGACCGCATCCGCACCCTCATGCCGCAGCACCGTCAGCAGCTTCCCGAACTGTCGCGGGCTCAGCCTGGTGAACGGGGCCATCCAAGACGGCTCCGACGCCGTGATCACACCAGCCACACGAAGATCATCCCAGGCCAATATGGTGCCTCTCATCGAGCCAACGAACTGGAGACGCATGATGCAGCAGGACGAAGCCCTGCAACTCGCCGTGGCGTTCCTCGCCCGCAGCCAGCGGGCGGACGAGCCGCCCCTTGCCGTCGACGCAGAGCGAGTCCGCAAGAGTGGCCGGCTGCTGATCGTGCCCTACAACTCCGTGCAGTACCTGGCGTCGCGGAACGACAGGCAGATGCTGCTGGACTGCTGGCCCATCCTCGTCGACCTTGATCGCGGAGATGTACGGTTCGGGACCCTCGACGAGCGGCATCTCTGGAGGAATCCGACTGCCTGACACGGCTGCGCCTGTCCGCGACCACAGTTACGGGACAGCCTTTAAAGCGTGTTGCAGAAGGATGTGATCTGGGCATTTTCCTTGTATGTGTGGGGTGTTGAGGGCTGAGCCGTTGTGGGTGGAGACGTTCACGGGGCTGCGGATGGACCGGTTCGTGAAGCTGGTGAAGGTGGTCCGGGAGCGGGGCGGAAATGGGCCGGGCGGCGGCCGGCCGTGGTGCCTGCCGCTGGAGGACCGGGTGCTGCTGGTGGCTGTCTACTACCGCACCGACCTCACCATGCGGCAGCTCGCGCCGCTGTTCGGCGTCTCGCCCGCGACGGTCTGCCGGGTCATCCAGCGGCTGCGGCCGCTGCTCGCGATCGAGCCGGCCTCTCGGCCCGCTGACGCGGTCGAGCGGCTGTGGATCGTGGACGGCACCCTGATCCCGGTGCGCGACCGCACGGTCGGCGCGTCCTCGCGCAACTACCGCTTCTCGGCGAACGTGCAGGTCATCATCGATGCCGACACGAAGCTCGTGGTCGCCGCGGCACGGCCGGCCCCGGGCAACAGGGCCGATGCCCAGGTCTGGCGGAACTCCGGCCTCGCCCAGCACTGCGAAGGTGTCACCGTGCTGGGCGACGGCGCCTACATCAACACCGGCCTCGTCATCCCGCACCGTAAACGTCCCGGCCGGGACCTGCTGCCAGGCGAGGAAGAGGACAACGCCGAGCACCGACGGGTGAGGGCCCGCGTCGAGCATGCCTTCGCCCGCATGAAGCACTACAAGATCCTCCGCGACTGCAGGCAACGCGGCACCGGCCTCCACCACGCAGTCCAAGCCGTCGCCCACATGCACAACCTCGCACTCGCCGCATGATCAGACCCGCCGCAAACCCACACCGACCTGCTCGAACACAACCTTCTGCAACACGCTTTAGGACTCCAGGGCCATCAACCCACGAATCTCCTCTCAGGATCTGTTCTCGGCGTGCAACGGCATCGGCAGGGCGAGGACGGGTTCGAGTACAGCCTCCAGCTGAGGGGTGCTTGAACGGAGGAGGGCTTTGCGCTGATCGCCCGGATGGGTGCGAGGCCGTGCTTCACAATGTCTCCCTGTGACGAGCACCTGGATGACCACGGCCATTGCGATTGTCGGCACGCTGCTGGGCAGCGCACTGACGGCGTTTGTAACCGATCGGATTGAGCGGCGGAAGAATGAGGCTCTAGAGCGGCAGCAGATACGCCAAGAGGCCGCACAAGATCGCGCTGCGCTTCGTGAAATGCGGGTTGAGCACCAGAAGTGGCGCCGGGACCGCCGCCAAGCTGCTTACAAAAGCTTGATGGATGCAGCTCATGAAGCGCAGGGGGCTATCTGGCAACTGGCACGGCTGACCCTGGAGCCGTATGACCAGCATCGTTATGACACATGGCGTGGTGCAGCCATCGATGCGGTACGGGCAACTCGGCAGGCTGCGACTACGGTTGAGCTCGAAGGACCTGCTGCTGTGGCGCAGGCTGGCGCCGAGTGTGAACGGTCAGCGATTTCCCCTACTTCTGAGGCCTCGTGGTCACGGAATTGGCCAGGGCCGTGGTCACGAGTCCCCAAGGGGAACTTGACCACGATGGAAGCCTGGAATACCCCAGATCAGGTGGTTTGACCTGCGAGTGATCGTTCCATCCGAATCGTTCAGGTTCCCCTTGGGCATCCCCGAGCCGGGTTGAGGGTCCTGACCGTCTCGGAGTCGTCACCGTCCCTCGACCGACAGGCCGAGAGGTCGACGGACACTCTGGATGGCAAGGAGAACGTTCACCGTGGTCGACATCGTCGAGATCTACGTCCACTGGTACGCGGGCCGGTCGAAGAACCAGCTCGCGGCCTCGTTGGGGGTGGACCGCAAGACCATCAGGAAGTATCTGGCGCCGGCGGAGGCGTCCGGGATGGCACCGGGTGGGCCGCCGATGAGCGAGGCGGACTGGGGGAAGCTGATCAAGAGCTGGTTCCCGGAGCTGGCCCGGCGCCGGCTGAACCAGGTCACGTGGGCGGAGATCGAGCCGCACCGCGACCTGGTCAAGGGGTTGCTGGAGACGACCACGGTGACCACGATCCATCAACGCCTCAGAGACGAGGGGAAGTTGGCGGTGTCGTTGTCGACGTTCCGCCGGTGGGTGACCGAGAATCTCCCGGACGAGTCGGCCCGGTCGAAGGTGACGGTGCTGCGGGACGACGTCGAGCCGGGCTCGGAGGCCCAGATCGACTACGGCTTCCTGGGGCAGTGGATCAACCCGTCGACCGGCAAGCGGCACCGGATCTGGGCGTTCGTGATGGTGCTGCCCTGCTCGCGGCACATGTTCGTCCGCCCGGTGGTTCACATGGACCAGAACGCCTGGACTCAGTCCCACGTCGAAGCGTTCCGGTTCTTCGGCGGTGTCCCGCGGCGGTTGGTGCCGGACAACCTGCGCACGGCGGTGGACCGGCCGGACCTTTACGATCCGAAGATCAACAAGTCGTATGCCGAGCTCGCGGCCTACTACGGCGCCCTGGTCGACCCGGCCCGGGCAGCGAAGCCGAAGGACAAGCCGCGGGTCGAGCGGCCGATGCCGTATGTCCGCGACTCGTTCTGGAGCGGGCGGGAGTTCACCTCGGTCGAGCAGATGCAGGCCGAGGCCCTGACGTGGTCGGTCGGCACGGCCGGTCGCAGGCAGTGCCGCCCGCTGGGCGGTGCGAGTCCGCTGTCGGTGTTCGAGGCGGTGGAGGCCAAGGCCCTGCTGCCGTTGCCGGACAAACCGTTCGTGCTGGCCCGCTGGTCCACCGCCGCGGTCGGACCGGACATCCACATCAAGGTCGGCCGCACCCTCTACTCAGTGCCATGGAAGCTGATCGGCCGCAAGGTCGACGTCCGCTCCACCGCCACCATGGTCCAGGTCTTCCACGAGGGCGAGCTGGTCAAGACCCACGCCGCCCTCGACCAGGGCAAGCGCACCGACAAGAACGACTACCCGCCAGAGAAGATCGCCTTCCAGATGAAGACCCCGATCTGGTGCCGCAGCCAGTCCTCCGAGGTCGGCGACGCCTGCCGCGAGGTGATCGACCAGCTGCTGGAGGTCAACGCGCTCTACCGGCTCCGCGCGGCCCAGGGGATCCTCGGGCTGCGGAAGAAGTACGGCGACCAGCGGCTGGAGGCGGCCTGCACCAAGGCCATCGCGGTCGGTGACCCCTCCTACCGCACCATCAAGGGCATCCTGATCGCGGGCACCGAGACCGACCCCGAGCCGGAGACCGGCGACGCCGGGGCCGCGGCCTTCCTCCACGGCCCCGAGGGCCTGTTCGCCGCGAGCATCCCCTCCCAGACCTCCGGCGAGCTTGAGGGCACCCCGGGCCGCGCTGACGCTGACGACGCCGAGGAGGCCGCCCGATGAGCGTGATGGACACCGCCCTGCGCGAGTCGCTGAAGGCGCTTCGGCTGTCCGGGATGCTGGAGACCCTGGACGCGCGGCTGATCCAGGCCCACGGTGGTGAACTCGGCCACCTGGACTTCCTGCAGGTCCTCTGCCAGGACGAGATCACCCGCCGCGAGACCGTCGCCTTCCAACGGCGCCTGCAGAAAGCGAAGTTCGAACAGCAGGTCACCCTGGAGGAGTTCGACTTCGCCGCTTCCCCGAAGCTGCCCGCAGCCCAGATCCGCGACCTGGCCGCCCTGCGCTGGCTCCACGCGGGCGAGTCGGTGATCTTGTTCGGGCCGGTGGGGGTGGGCAAAACGCACGTCGCCCAGGCCCTCGGTCACCTCGCCGTCCGCCAGGGCGCGAACGTCCGCTTCACGAAGACCAGCCGGGTCCTGGCCGAGCTCGCCGGCGGCCACGCGGACCGCACCTGGGACAAGCGCATGCGCGAGCTGATCCGCCCCGACGTCCTCATCCTGGACGACTTCGCCATGCGGCAGCTGAGCGCGGCCCAGGCCGACGACCTCTACGAACTCGTATCCGAGCGGCAGGGCCGCTCGCTGATCATCACCAGCAACCGGGCTCCCAGCGACTGGTATCCCCTCTTCCCCAACCCCGTCGTCGCCGAGTCACTGCTGGACCGGCTGATCAACACCAGCCACCAGGTGATCATGAACGGCCCCAGTTACCGGCCGAACAAGCGGCCCAAGAACCCCATCGACAAGCCGCCGACCACCTAGCGATCCAGCTCGGCGACGTTCCACTCCCGAGGCAGGTCCTCGCCGCAGAAGACGCAGACGAAGTCCTCCTCCCGCACGATGTTGAGCTCCCGGCAGGAGCGGCAGCGGCGGAAGACCACCTCGTGGGTGAAGCCGGACGGGCGATGGACCCCGATCCGGTCCAGGGCCTCGGCCACGGCCGGCCATGAGATGACGTCCGGGCAGTATCCGGTCGACTGGTTGCTGACCTCCTCGACATCCCACCGCCCGGACTCCTCATGGAAGCTCATCTCGCCGGCGCTCAGCACCTCTTCGCCGCCGGCGCACACCACGTGCTCGCTGCGGCGCGGAGCCAGTCGCAACACCCCGCCGGCATCGACGACGAACGTGAACGGCTCGGCCAGCTCATCCGGGGTCAGCTCGGAGGCCCACACGCCGAAGTCGACCGCCGATCGCATGCTCCGGCCCTCGCCACCCGCTCGGACGAGCTTCTTCAGCTCGGCCGGACCCACATACCGATACGTCCGCCCCCGGGTCTCCATGCTCGCCAACCTAGCCCCTCACACAGCGAGGACCTGGGGAATTACCTGACCACAGCCCTTGGGGAATTACGTGACCGTCCACACCGAGTACGCCGAAGCCATCGATCAGCACATCCACCCGCCCATTCAATGCCTGATGGACCTGAGCAGGGGGCCGCTGACTGATGAGCAGAAGGATCGCTATCGCTCCTCAGCTGCGGAAACGGGCCTTCACGTGGATGACATGCAGCGGCGCTTTGTTCCTCTCGCGCGTGCGGCCCTGGACGAGTTGATGGACGAGGCTGACCAGCGGACGTAGGCAGCCTTGCCCCAGCCTCACCGAGAAGCGGACATCAACTCACGAACCTCCCTCTCAGTCTGTACGCGGCGCAGCTTCCCACCGCACGGGGCAGGGCTCAGCTCCTGACTGCGACCGCGACGCACTTCGGCGAAGCAGGCGCGCGCTTCCACGGTCGGCGGCGTGTCTCCCCGCAGCACAGCGCGCAGCCTGTCGATCTCCCCACGCAAGGCACGGCCGGTCCCGGGGGAACGCCCCTGGCCAGGGCTGCCGCAGCCGTGCCGGGGTCCCGCACCCGCCGGGGGTGCGGTTCCGCTTTGGCGGCACACCCCTCCGGTCCTGGTGCCAGTACTGTCGTCCGCCAGGACCGGGCCCCATAAAGAGGCAGCCTCATTTCGACCCCCAAAGGGCGTTGAATGTGATCTGAGTCACAAGTGCGAAGGTCCTCTACGATCCCCGGTAGCAGACGGCCGGGCGAGGCGTTGGTCGCCTTCTGGCTGCCGTGACCTGCCAAAACACCCAGGGATCGGGTTTCGGGACGTTGTTCCGGGGGTGCGACCGGCACTAGTTCAACAGGCTGTTGCAACCCCACGACGGGCCTGGTTGTGTGGGTGATGTCGCCAGGCAGCAGCACCCGCAGCAGCTCCACGGCCAAGCCGAATCCCCCGCAGGTTTCCCGGTCTCACCCGGGGCTGTGGTTCAGGCTTGCCGAAAACGCCCGGCACACCCCCTGCCCCCCACCTGAGGACATCCCGTGTTTCGCTCGCTCTCCACCCGAATCACCACCCGCAAGAAGGCCCTCGCCACCGCTACGGCCGTCCTGCTCGGCGCCTCAGCAGCGGTCCTGGGCACGACGGGCGCGGCGTCGGCGGACAGCGGCAGCCCGCAGCAGGTCGCCCGCCAGATCGTCCCCGCCGGCCAGTACGCCTCCTTCAGCCAGATCGTCTCCCACGAGTCCGGCTGGAACTTCCACGCCACCAACACCGCCAGCGGCGCCTACGGCCTGGTCCAGGCCCTGCCCGGCTCGAAGATGGCCTCGGCCGGCCCGGACTGGAAGACCAACCCGGCCACTCAGATCAAGTGGGGCCTGAACTACATGGACGCCCGCTACGGCTCCCCGAACGCCGCCTGGGCCTTCTGGCAGACCCACGGCTGGTACTGAGACTCCCTGCCGAACAACCACTCACAGGTAAGGCCCCCGCCGCCGGCGGGACCTTGCCTGTGCCCGCGTACACCACAGCCCGGCGTCGCCTCACCTTCGTCGGGCCGACGAACTCGCGCCCGGTGTCGACGATCAGAGAACTCCGCAGGCCATACGCCAGATGGTTCCCCACCAGCTCGATGTCTCCGGCCGCAGACGGGAGGCGCGCCGCGGCAGTGCCTGACCGCCCTGAACATCAGCCTCGACGGGCCGGACCTCGTAGACCTACTCTCGCGCGGTGACGAACAACGTGGCGACCGGCGAGGACTTCCGTGCTCTGTTGCGGTGCCTCAGCCGACGCTTCGAGGCTCTCGGCGTCGATGCGCCGGAGATCGACGACCTCCTGCTCCGCTGGGCCGGTGCCCTTCCTGGCCAGGGGCCGGAGCCCGGCTGGCCAGGCCTGGCCGACCAGTTGCTCCGTGCGCTGGATGCGCCCTCGGCCGGGCTCGCTGAGCCCGCGCCTCTTGGAGACGAGCCGCCGGTCGCGTCTCCTGGAGAGCTACGAGTCCTGCTGCTGGCCCTGGCCGCCGACTTTGCCCGGGACCGCGCATGGACGGCAGACAGGCTGGCCAGGGGAGTGTGGGCCGGTGACGGGGGCGGCTGGGCGAGCGGCTCGGTGGCCCAGTTCCTGGAGCCGTGGGAGGCGTGGCTCGAGGCCAGGCTCAGCAGGTCACCGGCGTTCCCGGGTGTCCCACCGATCGAACCGGTGACCTGGGCGTCCGTGGCTTGGCAGCTCGGTGCGGCCCGCGTCTACGAGTGAAGCCACCCAACCGGCCTGATCAGTGCGGCTGGTCAACCTGATCGGACCGGCCAAGCCTGGGGGGGGGGCACGGTCCGTTGGGGTTCCGGGGTCGCTTGTTCGGCCGGTCCGCTGCACCTCTGAGCCGTGTTCCTCGTCCGCCTCGCGGCTGCCGCACCGCTCTCTTGCCGTCCGGCCGTGGGGTGGTCTGTCAGTCGTCAGCCGGCGTGGTGATGAGGGGGCGTGTGTCAGTCGACGGGCCAGGTGTGTGCGGGGGCGTTGAGGTGCATGTAGGCGATGTATTGCTGTGTCATCCGTCGGAGGGCCTCGTGCCGGTCGACATGGCCGATGTCGTGCATGCGGTGGAACATCTCGGACTGCCACACCGCGCCGTTGCGGCCGGTGACGCATCGTTGTTCGATGATTCCGAGCAGTGGCTCCCGCCAGGCCGCGTCCAGGCCCAGCCGCTCCAGCCCGCGGTCGGCCAGCGGTAGCAGTCGTCGCAGCACGAGCTCGGTCGCGGGGACCTCGCCCATCCCGGGCCAGTACTGGGGTGCGTCGATGCCGTGCCGAGCGGCAGCGTGCAGGTTGTCCTCTGCTGCTGCGAACGACATCCGCGTCCAGACGGGCCGGTCCTCGTCGACGAGGGCGCGGACGAGTCCGTAGTAGAAGGCGCCGTTGGACAGTACGTCGGTCACGGTGGGGCCCGCCGGCAGGACCCGGTTCTCCACGCGCAGGTGCGGCACGCCGTCGACGACGGCGTAAACGGGGCGGTTCCAGCGGTAGACCGTCCCGTTGTGGAGGGTGAGCTCGGCCAGGCCGGGGATCTCGCCGTGGTCGAGTGTCTCCTGTGGGTCTTCGTCGTCGCAGAGCGGCAGGAGGGCGGGGAAGTACCGTGTGTTCTCCTCGAAGAGGTCGAAGACGGAGGTGATCCACCGCTCGCCGAACCACACCCGGGGCCGTACTCCCTGCACCTTGATCTCGTCCGGCCGGGTGTCGGTGGCCTGCTCGAACAGGGGGATACGCGTCTCGCGCCACAGCTCCTTGGCGAACAGGAACGGCGAGTTCGCCGCCAGGGCCACCTGCACCCCCGCGATGGCCTGCGCGGCGTTCCAGTAGTCGGCGAATTCGTCCGGTGAGACCTGCAGATGGAACTGGGTACTGGTGCAGGCCGCCTCCGGCGCGATGGTGTCGGTGTAGGTCCGTAGGCGTTCCACGCCGTCGACCGAGATCAGCAGGTCCTCTCCTCGCGCGGAGAAGATCTGCTCGTTGAGCAGGCGGTATCGCGGATTCTCGGACAGCGACGCGAGCCCGGTGTCCTTGAGCTGAAGCGTCGGCAGGATCCCGATCATGACCAGATGCGCGCCGATCGCCGCAGCCTTCTCCTCGGCGTGGTTGAGCGCGTTGCGGATCTCCTGCTCCCAGGAGTCGGGACCGCCTTCGGTCAGCCGCCGGGGGTCGATGTTGATCTCCAGGTTGAACTGTCCCAGCTCGGTCGACCAAGTGGGATCGGCGATCGCCTCCAAGACTTCGGTGCTGCGCATAGCAGGCTCGGCGGAGGCGTCCACGACGTTCAGTTCGATCTCCAGCCCGACCTGCGGCCGCTCGAAGTCGAACCTCGACTCGCGCAGCATCCGCGCGAACACGTCGAGGCAGGTGTGCATCTTGTTCCGGAACCGACGACGGTCGTCACGCGTGAACATCAGTTCCGGGACATCGCGTCCCATCCGGCCCTCCCGATCTCCTCGGCACGGCCCCTCACTCATAGCGTCCCACTTGGGCCACACCCCAACCACCGAGACCGCCGGGACCACCGAGACCGCCGGGAGCGGACCCCGCTCCTCTCCTGGCGATGAAGCACGGCAAGCCCGACAGCCTCCGGGCTGCGCCCCACACCGGCAGCGCCCTGGAGGAGGCGGCGTCGGGTGGGCAGCAGCCTTCAAGACGTGCGACTCCTCGACATGCCGGGGGACCGGCGCCCCGGCCGGCGGATCGGTCGGCAGGCGCACGGCATCGACCACTGTGGTCATGCCCGCGTAGTTCTTGCCCACGAGGACTGTGACCTCCTGTGGCAGAGGTTTTCGCACCTCCTCGCACGACCGGACCTCTCCCTTGCGAACTTGCTCCGAGCCACCGGCAGGGCACTGTCAGTCCTCGTTCTTACGATCACCCCATGTCTGATGTCTTCACCGTCCTGTGGACCCACGACACATGCCGTTCCCTGCGCAAGGAAGGCCGCGTGGGCGAACGGCCGCCGGTCGCCTACTCCGGCGTCCACCAGTCCTTGCCCACCTGGTCGGGAGCCCGTGCCGGTGACGAGGTGTATGCGCTGCACGTCAACCGGTGCGAGGTGTCCCGCATGCGGGTGGTCGACATGGAACGCGGCGACTGCTGCGGCGCCGCTCAGGCGACGTGGCAGGATCCGCCGTTCCCTGGGCACGACGATTGGTGGATGCTCGGCGCCGGCGGCTGCGGCGCCAGTGCGGTGCACGTGGACGCGACACCCGTACGCTTCGACACTCCGATACCCGGCGACCTGTTGCCGGCCCTCACCTGGCGCAATGCCCGAGGCAAGACCCGCAACCTGAAGTACGTGGTGGACGGCCGCTTGGAGCGCTCCGTGAGCCTCCAGGGCTTCTACCGGCTCACCTCCGAGTCCGCCGACGCGCTGGCCGGGCTCGTCGGCGGCGTCCACGGGGACCGGGAAGCCGCGCGTCCGGGTGCTCACTGATCGAGGGACCTGTCCCCACGCGCTGTACGCCTGTCCACCCAGGTCCTCGACAGCGCCGGTGCTGGTGCACCTTCAGCCGTTCCGGCGGGCGGTGCCCCAATCTCCGGTTCGAGCATGGGGCGCGGCCGTGGGGCCAGCCGGGTGCGGGCCAAGTCCTCCGCCGTGAAAGGGATCCGTAAGGTCATCGCAGAGAGGCTGCTGGAGGAGCGTTCACGTCCCGTGCCCTTCGAGAGGTGGCTTCGCCGCACCTCCCGCATCTTCAGCCCAGCTTCGGCGCGCTCGGCCTGGTCCTCAACGCCATCGTGCTGTGGATCACGAAGTACATCGACGCCGCCATCGCCCAGCTTCACGCCGAAGGCCACGCGGTCCGAGACGAGGACATGGGCTTCTTGGCGCCGCTCAAGCCCCGCAACCTGAACATGCTCGGCCGCTACAGCTTCACCGCCTCCCCCCGGCCGTCGGTGTCCTGTGCCCGCCGCGCGACCCGGACGCCCCAGAACTGGACGAAGACGACGACGCCGGGCAGGAGCGAGTGTCAGGAGACGATCCGATCAAGCAGTGACGGGCAGGCACTCGGCGAGCAGGGCGACGATGTCACTCCAGGCTCGCTGTGCGTGCCGTGGGTGGTAGCCGACGCCGGGAGGCGTGGTGTGGTCGACCGTTGGGTGGTGGAAGGCGTGAAGGGCTCCGCCGTAGACCACGAGGCGCCAGTCGACGCCCGCGGCCTGCATCTCTGCGGTGAACGCCTCCCGTTGTACGGGCGGCATGATGGGGTCTTCCGACCCGACCCCGGCCCATACCGGGCAGCGAATGCGTGCCGCCTCGCCCGGTCGGCCCGTGGTCAGTGCGTTGACTGTCCCAATCGCGCGCAGGTCGACGCCATCGCGACCGAGTTCCAGTGCGACTGCGCCCCCGGTGCCGTAGCCGACGGCGGCGGTCCGGTCGGGGTCCGCCCGTGGTTCGGCACGCAACACGTCGAGCGCGGCGTGACCGATTCCTCGCATTCGGTCGGGATCGGCGAGCAGCGGCATGCAGCGGGCCAACATTTCCTCCGGGTCTTCCAAGTAGCGTCCGCCGTGGAGGTCGAAGGCCAGCGCCACGTACCCCAGTTCGGCCAGAGCCTCGGCCCGTCGGCGCTCGACATCGCTGAGCCCCATCCCCTCGGGTCCGATCAGGACTGCGGGCCGGCGCTCGACACCGGCTGGGAGCGCGAGGTATCCGACCATCGTCAGCTTGTCGGCCGGGTATTCGACCGTACGGGTTGTCACCGTCGTCATACGACTTGACGGTAACGACCGTTGGACCCGCTCGGGTTGGTGTTCACCGATGGCAGACAGCAGCCAGTCCCGACTGCATCACCCGGACGCGTCGTCCGCCTGTCGTCAAGCGATCGAATGACGACAGGGGCAGCATGCGTCCAATGAACCCAGTGATACCGGGGTCTGACGACGGCTCCGATCCAGTTCGAGCATCGTCTACTCCAAGGGCTGAGCCAGCCGCCACCAGCAGGTCATCCCCGAACCGAAGCCGGACCGGCGGTTCCTTTCACCTGGTACATCACGTGCGAGCCGACTTTCCCGCCGACCTTGGGGTGCTCGGCCTGCACCACGACCCGCCCACGTCTCGGACTGTCGCCGATGACGTCTGCAGCCCGGTCGCCCTGACGCCCGACCTGTCGGGCAGTTCGGCTAAGGTCCGGCCGCCATGGGCTCAGGGAATGATGACGACCTTGCCTCGGATTTGACCGGTTTCGCTGAGGTGATGGACCTCGGTGAGGTCGGCCAGTGGACGTGACTGGCTGATGTCGATGCTGAGCGTGGCCGCGTCGACGAGTTCCACGAGCGCCGCAAGATGTACGACATCGTTGCGGGCGACCATGTGCATCGTGCTCACCCCGGTGTCGGCAGCCGGCTCGATCGGGGTTGCGATCGAAATGATCCTCCCGCCCGGCCGCACCAGAGGCGCCAGAGCTGCGGCGGCCTGCGGGCTCAGCGGGACCAAGTTGAGCAGAGTGTCCACCGGACCGTCGAGCGCGGCGCTCACCGGCCCGGCGGTGTAGTCGATCATTTGGTCCGCCCCCTGCCGCAGGACAACCTCGGTGCTCCGAGGACTGGCCGTTGCGATCACCTCCGCACCCGCGTACTTGGCAAGCTGCGTCACGAAGCCTCCGACGCCGCCACCCGCACCGATTACCAGCACTCGCTGACCAGCGGCTACCTTCCCGTACTCGAACACCGCCTGCCAGGCCGTCAGACCGGCCACGGGAAGGGCCGCAGCGTTCGCGAGAGGGATGGACGCCGGCGCCGCGACCAGCAAGGCGGCGGGCGCTCGGACGTACTCGGCTGCCGCGCCCCCGCTGTCGAGCCGCCCAATGACCCGGTCGCCGACGGCGAAGCCCTCCACACCAGCGCCGGTCTCGGCCACGGTGCCGGCGACGTCCCAGCCGAGCGTGTAGGGCAGGTCCACGGGCAAGAACGCCTGCAGCATTCCGGCGCGCAGAGCTGCCTCGGTGGGATTGAACGAGGTCGCGGCGACATGGACAAGTACTTCACCGAAGGCGGGTTGCGGACGGGGAACGGAGTCGTAGCGGATCACGGAGGTAGCGCCGTACTCGTGGATACGCGCGGTCTTCATCAACGTCATGCCGCGAATCTACGGACCGCAAATGGAGACGATCCATGCGTCAGGCTGCCTAGTTGATGTGCGTTCGTCTCGTACACGTACTCTCGGGCGCATGGATGTGCTCAGCGACGTGGTCGCGGTGACGCGGACCGGCCGGCCCCGGTCGGTGCAGGTGCGGTGGCATGCCCCGTGGGGACAGGAGTTCACCTCCGTTCCCGGGTCGGCGGGCTTCCAGGCAATCCTTCAGGGTTCCTGCTGGCTGCTGCCCTCGAACGGACAGCCCGTACGACTGGGCGCGGGTGACGTGGTTTTCCTTCCCCACGGCAACGGGCACACCCTGGCCGACAGCCCCGAATCCCTGGTGACGGCGCCTGTCTGCGGCCCAGACGACCACGAGATGTACGACGCCTACGCCTCGGACAACGTCGACCGGAGCGGAGACGGCGGTCCGGTCACCGTAGTCCTCTGCGGGGCCTACGAGCTCAACCCGTCCCGCGCTCACCCACTGCTGCTGACCCTCCCGGATCTGATCCACGTGCCAGCACTCTCGGACCGCCACCCCGAGTTGCGCTCAGCCGTGGCACTCCTGGCCGCCGAGCTGGACAACCCGCGCCTGGGCACGGACGCAGTCGTCCCCGCGCTCCTGGACACGCTCCTGCTGTACATCCTGCGCATCTGGTTCAAAGAACAGTCCGCCCGAGAAGACACCACCGGATGGGCTGCCGCCCTGAACGACCCGCCGATCACCGCCGCCCTCCACTCCATCCACCGAGACCCGGCAGCACCCTGGACCGTGGCGAAACTCGCCGCGGAAGCCGGGCTCTCACGAGCACCCTTCGCCAGACGCTTCGCCATGCTCATCGGCCAACCGCCCCTCGGCTACCTGACCTGGTGGCGGATGACCACGGCAGCGCGCCTGCTACGGGCATCGGACGCGCCATTGAGATCCATCGCAGCCCAAGTGGGCTATACATCCGAGTTCGCCTTCGCCCACGCATTCAAACGCACGCACGGAACCCCACCCGGCGCCTACCGGCGGAACAGCTGAAGCCGGAGCGGCAGACCTGGGCACGTTCGGTGGTACGCGGCTGAGCACATTCAGGCCCGGGTGGATCTTGCTGTAGGCGAGGCGGGAGTGGTCGTCGACGGTTGAGTGGACGTAGTCGAGCCCATGCCCTTGCGGGTGGCCCGGCCGGCCTGGCGGCCCAGGACCTTGTGGCCGCCGCCGTCGGGGATCCTGCGCTGACGCGCCGATCATGCACAGCACCACCGACAACGCCACTACCCGATGAACACCAGACCCCGCGTGACCAGGACTCTCACAACAGGCCCTACTACAGCGCCGGCGCCTGGTCCGCGACTACGAGCACCGCCCGTCCTCCTCCGCTTCCCGCGCCCGGATGCGGGAGGCCGAGATCCACCTCGAACACCTTGCAATCACACGGAAGACCGTCACCGCACTCGCGGACGGCTCCCGGTCGCCCCGCCGGACCTGCCCGAGCGCCCGGGCTACCCCCGCAATCCTCCTCGTCTCCAACGAGGCCACCGGACCGCTACGGGCCCGCGACGTCTGCGAGGCTCTCGACCGCGAACTGCCGCCGAAGAACATCGAAGGCACCCGCACCAAGCTGAAACGCCTGGTCAAGTTCGACATCCTCACCGAGGCCAACACCGGCAGCTTCACTGAGGCCTGGGGCCCGCGCGGGTCGACGGGTCAGCGCCAGATCGTCTGCACTGAGTCGAACTGGACCCAGGTGATCGGGTTGCCGGTGTTGGCGCCGAAGACGCTGACCGAGCCGGCGCTGTTGATCTCGAGGCGGCAGGCGTTGATGCCCTGGCTGTTGTTGCGCGGCACGGCGGCGCGCACGTAGCCGGTCGGCGCGGTGAAGCCGTCGGCCAGGCGGCCGATCTTGGCGTCGCCGGTGAGGTTGCAGGTGACCAGGCCGCGGGCCTGGAGGAAGGTGGTGCCGGCGATGGTGACGAGCCGGACCTCGGGGACGGCGCTCGCGTTCGGGGTGATGCCGGGCTCCAGGACGAGCGGGGTCCAGGCGCCGGCGTCGACCGTGCCGGGGGCGGCGGCCGCCGGGGTGGCGGCGGCGAGGCCGCCGATGGTGAGGGCGGTGGGCAGGACGAGGGCTGCGCCGAGGACGCTGCGGCGGTTTTGCGACATGGGTGTGGGCTCCTTGATACCGAGAAGTGTGGGGGTCAGCGCCAGACGGCGCTGAAGTTGTCGAGCTGAGCCCAGGCGATGGGATTCGTGGCGCGTCCGCCGTAGAGGCGCACCGCGCGGTCGGTGCCGACCTCGACGCGGGCGACGGCGGGGCCGCCGAGCGCGTTGTCGCGCGGCACGCTGGCGCGGGCGACGACGCTCGGGGTGAGGGAGTCGGGCAGGGTGCCGAGGACGGTGTCGGCGCTGAAGGGGCCCTTGACCCCGCCGGAGAGCTGGAGGGTGGTGGTGCCGGCGAGGCTGATCAGGCGTCCCCGAGGGGCGTTCTGATCAGCGGTCACCTCAGCGGCGAGGGTGATCGGCTGCCAGTCCGTGAGGACCTTCACGCCGTCGGTCTCGGGGGCCGCCGACAGGGACATGATCGTGCAGGTGCGCGGGCCGGGGTCCTCGCAGGCGAAGCCGAAGTGCAGGTGCGGGACGCCGTCGCGGACAGAGACGGCCATGCCCTCCGCCTCGCGCCACTCCAGGCCGGGTCCGGCCGTGATGTGCCGGTTGTCGAGCAGGGCGCCAGTGGCCCACTCGAAGGCGGCGATGTGCGTGTTGCCGGGCAGCGGGGCGGCGTCGAGGCTCTGGCCCTTCAGCGTGTACAGCACGCCGTCGTGGGACGCGTATCCCTGGAAGTCGACGCCGTCCTTGGGGACGTCCGGGGTGAACCGCTGGCGGGCCTCCCAGACCCCGGCCGCCGCCTGGGCCAGGTCGTACCGCTCGAAGGTCATCACGCCGCGGAGGCTGAAGCGGACCACGAGCTCGTTGGCGCTGCGGTCGATGGTGGGGGTGATGCCGCGGCAGGCCGGGTCGGGCCGGTACGGCGGCGTGTGCGCCGAGGAGCCGTGGTCGATGGTCGTTCCGGTGCTGAACGGGAAGCTGGTCACAGCCGTGCCGTAGCCCTCGTTGTTGCTGTTGGGCGAGGACGCGGTCTCGGTCCAGAGCCAGATCGCCCCGTCACGGTTCTCCACTCCCAGGCTGACGCCGTGTCCGAACCCGCGCAGGTACATGTACCCGGTGATCGCACCGGCCGGGCTGAGCCGCGTCAGGCACAGATCGCCGTTCGTCTTGCGGGTCGGGTAGTCGACGGCGGCCGGCTCGTCGGGCAGCTTGATGTCGCCGTGCATGATCTGCAGCACGAAGATGTCGCCGGACACCGGATCGATGCCGAAGCCCTGCATGACCGTGCTGTTCTGCAGCGGACGCCGGTGGAGCAGTTTGCCCACCGGGCCCGCGATGTCTATCTGTCCTGCGATGGTGACGCTCAACGGCGCGGCTCCTCGGGCGAATGGGTTCCCTCGTGATCGAACCGTGTCAGTCTGCCACCCCTTTCCTCGGTTTCCTCCGTCATGAGGATGCGCGCCATCGGACGCCCGTCGAGTGCGGGTGCGTTGGCAGGTTCTGCCCGGACTCGGGTGGTGAGGAAGCCTGGCCGACGGGCTCTGGCTCACCCTGCGGGCGGCTCGGATCGGCGACCGGAACCCCTCTACTGTGCCACGCCGTCGGGTGCGGATCCGGTCCAGTACTGGGCGAGCGCCGCCTCACGGTACGGCGCCGGGCTGACGGTGAGGTCCCCGGCGAAGGGGCGGTGGAGGACGACCACGGGCAGCAGGCTGAAGCCGCTGTGGGCGGCGACCGAGGACGGGAGCCGGCTGACCACGTATTCCGCCCCCGCGATTCACCAGCTCGGGGGCGACGTCGTCGCGGCCGCCGTCGTCCTCGACGGCCCGCACGCGCCCCTTCCCGCGCTGGTGTGGGACGAGCGGTACGGATGGCGTACGTCGCCCTCCCGTCGGCAGGGCGTACGTCGCCCTCCCGTCGGCATCCGCTCGAAGGGTCTGAACGGCGACGAGGGCGACGCCAAGGGCGTCGACGACGGAGATCGCGGTGTCGGTGTCGCCCAGGCCGAAGACAGCCTTCCAGTCCTGGGCCGTGGGTCCCAGGTGGCGCACGTGCTGGGGCTCGGTGTCGTCGCGCCAGGTGTAGACGGGCAGTGCGGGACTTTGGCCGGCACGTCGTAGCCGTTGACTGGCGTTTTGACGGGCTGTGTCTCTGGCTGTGGCGCGGGGGCGGAGGTGTGCGGTGGGGGACGCCGCCCGCCCCATCGCGACAGTTTCACCGGTCCCAGACGTCCGGGGCGATGTCGGTCTTGCGGTTCCGGTCGCTCGCGAAGTCCTGAGGGTCGCGCGCGAGGTCGGCGGCTTCGTACTCCTCGTAGTCCGATTTCGTAGGGAGCCACCGTGTTGCCGTCGGCGTCGACGCATTCATAGAAGGTGTAATTGTTCCTGGTGACCTCTGTGCGAGTGGTGGCGACGGGACACACTTGAAATACCTTGGCGCGTCCATGCTCTGATAACGCCGATTCCATCCCGAACATGACGATCGCCCCCCGATGCCGCACGAAGATCGCTGAACCGGATTGCGCCAGGCCGCACGTCTCGGCCAGACCGAACGCGAATGCGTTGTGGCTGGCGGGCGCGTGCTGGACGATCACGCCATGGCCATGGGGGAGACGATTGCGGCAGCGGTCAGCGGAGCCAGTGGCGCGGGAATCGCCGCCCTCGCCGCGCTGCTTGTCCAACGCGCGAAGCGCCGAGACGACGTCGATGCAGCAGCGACCGCTGCCAAGAACGTGCAGCGGGAACTGCAACTCGGAAGTGACGCGAAGGTCAGGTGTTGCCGGGCTTGGCTACAGCCCCTACTGCCCTACAGCCCCGTGCCACGAATGCACGCCGGCGGCTGGCCTTCCGTACAGGAGGGGCACAGCCCGCGGTAGACGATTTCGACGTCGGACACCGCGAAGTCGAAACGCTCCTGCGCGGGCAGGCCGGCCAGCGGGTCCCCGACCGGGTGGACGTCGCGGATGAGGCCGCAGCCGGAGCACACGAGGTGCTGGTGGGGGCGGTGCGCGTTCGGGTCGTAGCGCTTGGCCCGCCCGTGAGCAGAGAGTTCCGCGACCTCGCCGAGGGCGACCAGCTCGCCCAGGGTGTTGTAGACGCTGGCCCGGGAGATCTCGGGCAGGCGCCGGGCCGCCCGGGCGTGGACCTCGTCGGCGGTGAGGTGCACGTGCTCGCCGTCGAAGACCTCCGCGACGACACGCCGTTGGGATGTCATGCGCCAACCGCGCCCCCGCAGCCGCTGCAGCAGGTCACTCATCTCGGTTCACCAGTTCGGGTTCGGCGGGACAAGGAATTCGGCGGGACCGGTCAAAGGGTCGAAAGGGAACTACAGACTACCCGGCGGTGATATATACCGGGCTTTCCCGACCCGCGGGAGCGATATCCATGATCGTACGATCTTTCCCGTTCTCGTCATTTCCCGCCCGCCCCGGGTGGGAAATGACGAGAACGGTGAAGCCCTGCGTGTTCTCGCTGCCGGGCGGTCTGCGGTGCGCGACCATACGGACGCCGTCAAGAGCGAGCAGACAGATGGAAGCACCGAGACAGGAAGAAGGACGGACGTGTCCGGCAGCGAAAGCGAGAACCCCGCAATCCCCGCCCCCACCCCCGCGCGCACTCGTCCCAGGACGAACCGGGACTGGTGGCCGAACCAGTTGGACCTTCAGGTTCTCCACCAGAACCCGCCCCAGGCCAATCCGATGGACGAGGGCTTCGACTACGCGGAGGAGTTCGCGACCCTGGACGTCGACGCACTGAAGCGCGACGTCTTCGAAGTGATGACGACGTCGCAGGACTGGTGGCCCGCCGACTACGGCCACTACGGGCCGCTCTTCATCCGGATGAGCTGGCACGCGGCGGGAACGTACCGTATTGCCGACGGCCGCGGCGGCGGCGGTTCCGGCGCGCAGCGCTTCGCCCCCCTCAACAGCTGGCCGGACAACGCGAGTCTGGACAAGGCGCGGCGGCTGCTCTGGCCGGTGAAGCAGAAGTACGGGCGGAAGATCTCCTGGGCCGACCTTCTGGTTTTCGCCGGCAACTGCGCCATGGAGTCGATGGGGTTCAAGACGTTCGGATTCGGCTTCGGCCGGGAGGACATCTGGGAGCCGGAGGAGGTCTTCTGGGGGCCCGAGGACACCTGGCTCGGAGACGAGCGCTACAGCGGTGACCGGGAACTCACCGGTCCTTTCGGTGCGGTGCAGATGGGTCTGATCTACGTCAACCCCGAAGGTCCCAACGGGAATCCGGATCCCCTCGCCGCCGCCCGGGACATTCGCGAGACGTTCGGGCGCATGGCGATGAACGACGAGGAGACGGTCGCGCTCATCGTCGGCGGTCACACCTTCGGCAAGTGCCACGGCGCGGTCGACCCCGAGTACGTCGGCCCGGAACCGGAGGCCGGCGCGCTGGAGCAGCAGGGCCTCGGGTGGCACAACTCGTTCGGCAGCGGCAAGGGCGTCGACACGATCACCAGCGGGCTCGAGGGCGCGTGGACGAGTGAGCCGACGAAGTGGGACAACGGGTACCTGGACAACCTGTTCGCCTACGACTGGGAGTTGACGACGAGCCCGGCCGGGGCGCAGCAGTGGACCCCCAAGGACCCCGCGGCGCAGGGCACGGTGCCGGACGCGCACGATCCCGCCAAGCGGCACGCCCCGATGATGCTGACGACGGACCTCGCGTTGAAGCTGGATCCCGTCTACGCCCCGATCTCGAAGAGCTTCCACGAGAACCCGGACAAACTCGCCGATGCGTTTGCGAGGGCCTGGTACAAGCTGCTGCACCGGGACATGGGCCCGGTCTCGCGCTACCTCGGCCCGTGGATCCCCGAACCGCAGCTGTGGCAGGACCCGGTGCCCTCGGTCGACCACGAGCTGGTGACGTCCGGGGACGTCGCCGCCCTCAAGGGCCGGATCCTCGCCTCCGGGCTCACGGTTTCCCAACTGGCCTCCACGGCCTGGGCGTCGGCGGCCAGCTTCCGCGGCACCGACAAGCGGGGCGGTGCGAACGGCGCCCGGATCCGGCTTGCGCCGCAGAAGGACTGGGAGGTCAACGCCCTGCCCGAGGTGGCCGAGACCGTGCGGACCCTCGAAGGGATCCAGCAGGAATTCAACGGTTCCCAGAGCGGCGGGACCAAGATCTCGCTCGCCGACCTGATCGTGCTGGGCGGCTGCGCGGCGGTCGAGCAGGCCGTGAAGAACGCCGGGCACGACATCACGGTCCCGTTCGCGCCGGGACGCACGGACGCCACGCAGGAACAGACGGATGTGGAGTCGTTCGCCGTGCTGGAGCCGCGGGCCGACGGGTTCCGCAACTACCTGTCGGCGGGTGAGAAGCTGTCCCCGGAGACGCTGCTGCTGGACCGTGCGAGCATGCTGAACCTGACGGCGCCCGAGATGACGGTGCTGGTCGGCGGTATGCGGGCCCTCAGCACCGGCTTCAAGCGGTCCGCGCACGGTGTGTTCACCGACCGGCCGGAGACGCTGACCAACGACTTCTTCGTCAACCTGCTCGACATGGGTACGCAGTGGAAGGCGTCGGCCACGGACGAGAACGTCTTCGAGGGGCGCGACGCCGGCGCTGAGGGCGGCGAACCGAAGTGGACCGCCACCGCCGTGGACCTGGTGTTCGGTGCGAACTCCCAGCTGCGGGCCATCTCGGAGGTCTACGCGGCCGAGGATGCACAGGAGAAGTTCGTCCGTGACTTCGTGGCGGCCTGGGACAAGGTCATGAACCTCGACCGATTCGACCTCGCCTGACGCGAAGCCCCCGCCGACTACGACCAGTCGTCCACCGGCCGTCGACCGGACTGCGACTCGAAGAGTGCGGACCGTGGTCCATGGCGGGGCGCCCCAGCCGTAGCCCGAGGCGGGCGTCCCGGTCGGCTGCTTGCGGCGGCCGACCGGAACGCCGGGGCAAGGCACCCGAACCACGAGCCGGCACCGGGTCACATCCGATCCTCGCCGACCCACGCCGAGCCTTGGCCCTGCCCACCCCGGTCGCCTTCATCAGGACTCCTCCCTGAAGTTGATCTTCCTGACAGAACGCAACATGTCCGTGAACGCGTGCTCGACACGCGGCGGGGAAGGGGCGCGGAGAGTGGGCTCTCCCCTCAAAGGACCGGAGGCGAAGGATCCATGACGCTCACAGAAGGCCGGCGCGTCGCGCTGACGGAGGACCTGCGACTGACCGGACACGCCACCCGGGCCATGCCGACGACAGCCCAGGGCTGCTCGGCGAGCGCCAGGGGAGGGGTGGGTGGCCTGGGAGCCGAGAAGGTCTTCCGACCGTGAGTTCAACAGCAAATCCGCGGCCACCAAGGCCGCCGGCCTACGCCGGGCCCACATGGAAATCCGCCGCGAACCAGGTCGAGGCGCGCAACGGTCTTCGCGTCCGGGCTGTCGACGTATCGCTCCCCGGCCCGCCACTCTGACGACCCCAGATGCGCCCCGGAGCCCCGCCGAGCGCGTGCACCCGACACGGTCAGGAACGCCGGCCCGCAGCCCGGACTCGACTCCGGACGGCGCGTCCTCAATGACCAGGCAATCCTCCGGCTTGGCGCCAAGCTGCTCGGCGGCCAGCAGGT
>NZ_JBEZYN010000031.1:0-68742 GCF_040638605.1 Streptomyces sp. NPDC026092 | reverse complement strand
AACTCCGCCGCCGCCCCGATCACATGCTCACAGTTGTCCAGAAGCAGCAGCAGACGACGCGACGCGCAGTGCTCCACGAGACGGGTCAGCGCGTCCCTGGGCATGGCTCCCCACGACTGGGTCTCACGGCCGCCGAGGGCGGTGAGGACAGCGGCCGACACCTCGGATTCGACGCGTACTGAGGCGAGTTCGGCCGACCCCACCCCGTCAGGCCACCGCCCCACCTCGGCGTCGGCGGCCTCCAGAGCCAGCCTGGTCTTCCCCACCCCGCCCGGTCCGATCAGGGTGACCAGCCGCCGCTTCCCCAACTCGGCTACCAGAACGTCGAGTTCTTTTTCCCTCCCGACGAAGGAGGTCGGCCGGGCGGGCAGTCGGAGCGACGGCACCGGCACGGACGGAGACCCGTCGCCCGCCAGCAACTCCGCATGCAAGTCCCGTAGTTCGGCCCCGGGGTCCGTCCCCAGGCGGTCCGCGAGCACGGTGCGGACCTCGTCGTACACGCGTAGCGCCTCGGCCCCGCGTCCGGCGGCCCGCAGGGCGCGGATGCGGAGTGCCTGAACGGTCTCGTCCAGGGGCCGCTCCGCCGCGAGGGCCTCCATTGGCGCCACGGCGGTCGTGGCCCGCCCGAGGGCCAGCTCGGCGGCGAGGCGGTCCTTGCGGGCGTGGGCGTGGCGCTGTTCCAGCCGTACGACGACGGGGTCGCCGTCCCGGCCCGGCAGATCGGCGAGCGCCGGCCCCCGCCACAGCCCGAGCGCCTCGTCGAGCAGGCGCGCCGCCCGCGCCGCCTCCCCGGCCGCCAGCGCCTCCGCGCCCTCGGCGGCCAGCCGCTCGAACACGTACAGGTCGACGTCCTCGGCCCCCGCCGCGAGCCGGTACCCGCCGGCGACCGAGTCCACCGCCTCGCGCCCCAGCGCCCGGCGGAGCCGCCCGATCAGCGCCTGGAGCGCCTCCGTGCCGTTCCCGGGCGGGTCGCCCTCCCAGATCAGCTCGATCAGCTCGTCCGCCCGTACGGCGCGCCCGGGCGCGCCCGCCAGCGCGGACAGGAGGGCCCGGAGGCGGGCACCGCTGAGCGCGGCCTCCCCGCCGTCGGCCCGGAGGGCCTGGCAGGGGCCGAGGACGCGGTACCGGATGATCACCGGCCCATTCTCCCCCGACCCCGAACCCGACCCCGACCGGCCCGGCCGACCCCTCCGTCCCCTGCGGCCCCCTGCGCCTCCCTGCGACCCCCGCACGGCCCTCGGCGCGCCCCCCCTCGGTCACAACTCGGGTACTCGGTGTGTCGCCGCCATGGCGTCGGAGGGGTGCGGGTTCGACAATGGTGAGGATGACCGATGACGACCGGCGCACGCGCAGTGGCGAGATCGGGCCCACCGAGCGGCTCGCCATGAATCGGACCGGCAGCTTCGACTGGGACCTCGACACGGGCACCATCGACGTCGACGAGGCCGGGCTGCTGGTCTTCGGGCTGGACGCGAGCGAGTTCGACGGACGCCCCGCCACGCTCGTCCAGCGCCTCGACCCCGAGGAGCGCGCCCGGGTCGACGGGGTCGTGCGGGCGGCGATCACCAGCGGCGAGACCTCGTACACCGCGCAGTTCCGGATCGAGGGCGCCGACGGAGCACCCCAGTGGACGCACGTCCAGGCGCGAATTCTGCGCACGCCGGACGAGCGGGCGCACCGGATCGTCGGCATCGTCCGCGACACCACCGCCGAGGTCACCCACTCCGCCTTCGTCCTCGAACTGGAGAAGCGGCGCGAGGTCCAGACGAGCATCGTCCAGCGGACCACGCACGCGCTGTCGCGGGCGGTGACCGTCGACGACGTGACGGCGGCCATGACCGGCCCCGGCGGGCTGGCCCGGCTCGGTGCGGACGGGCTCGCGCTCGGCCTTGTCGAGAACGGCTCGCTGAACGTCATCGCGCTGAGCGGGGAGTCCCTGGAGGCC
Organism: Streptomyces sp. NPDC026092; assembly: GCF_040638605.1. Taxonomy (NCBI): domain Bacteria; kingdom Bacillati; phylum Actinomycetota; class Actinomycetes; order Kitasatosporales; family Streptomycetaceae; genus Streptomyces; species Streptomyces sp. NPDC026092. The sequence continues at coordinate 66,797 of NZ_JBEZYN010000031.1, read as the reverse complement.
CTCAACGACTTCCGGTCGCACCGGCTCGACCGGGGGCTGCCGCTGGCAGAGGCGGTGCTCAGCGGCCGGCCGCGGTTCGTGTCCGCGTTCGGCACCCTCGGGCGGGACTACCCGGAACTGGCCCCCTACGTCGAGCGGCTGAAGTTCACGTCCGCCTGCTACCTGCCGCTCGTCGCCCAGGCCCGGTCCCTGGGCGGGATGGCGCTGTTCTACCGGCGCCGCTCCGCGTTCAACGCCGACGAGCGCAACCTGCTGCTCGGCCTCGCCGCGATCGTCGCGCAGTCCCTCCAGCGCGCCATCCTCTTCGACGAGGAGCGGGAGCTGGCCACCGGGCTGCAGGAGACCATGCTGCCGCGCCGCATCCCGGCGATCTCGGGCGGAGAGATCGCCGTCCGCTACCACGCGGCCTGGAGCGGGCGACAGGTCGGCGGCGACTGGTACGACGTGATCTCGCTGCCCCGGGGCAGGGTCGGGGTCGTCGTCGGGGACGTCCAGGGGCACGACACGCACGCGGCCGCGATCATGGGGCAGTTGCGGATCGCGCTGCGGGCGTACGCGGGTGAGGGCCACGCGCCCTCGACCGTCCTGGCCCGGGCCTCCCGTTTTCTCGCCGAGCTGGACACCAACCGCTTCGCGACCTGCACGTACGCCCAGGTCGACCTGGGCAGCGGGACCGTGCGCGCCGTGCGCGCCGGGCACCTGGGGCCGCTGATCCGGCACACCGACGGCCGCGTCGGGCAGCCGAAGCTGCGGGGCGGGCTGCCGCTGGGTCTTGCGACCGTGTTCGGGGACGAGGAGTTCCCGGAGACCCGGCTCGACCTCGTCCCCGGCGAGACGCTGGTGCTGTGCACCGACGGGCTGGTCGAGCAGCCGGGCTCGGACATCCAGGCCGGCCTCGACGCGCTGTCGGTGGCGATGAGCGCCGGTCCGCCGCAGGCGGAGGCGCTCGCGGACCACCTGTCGGAGCAGCTCTGGGAGCGCTGGGGCGCCGGGGACGACGTGGCGCTGCTGGTGCTGCGGCGCAGCCCGGACCCGGGGACGCCGCGTGCGCCGCGCATCCACCAGTACATCCACCAGGCCGATCCGCAGGGCCTCTCGGACGCGCGGGCCGCGGTGGGCCAGGCGCTGCGGGACTGGGACATGTCCGAGCTGGCCGACGACGCCGAGCTGTTGACCGGCGAGCTGCTCGTCAACGTACTGCTGCACACGGAGGGCGGTGCGGTGCTCACCCTGGAGGTGCTGCCCGAGCCGGTGCGCCGGGTACGGCTGTCGGTGCAGGACCGTTCGAGCGCCTGGCCCCGGCGTCGTACGCCCGGCGAGGCGGCGACCTCGGGGCGCGGGCTGCTGCTGCTCGACGCGCTGGCGTCGCGGTGGGGCGTGGAGCCGCGCGGCGAAGGCAAGGCGGTGTGGTGCGAGATCGGCCCGGTGCACGCCGCCACCACCGGGCGAGGGTGAGGGGTGAGGAGCCGGTATGGACCCCGTGGCGGCGCTGGACCGGATCGCCTTCCTGCTGGAGCGCTCGCAGGCGCCCACGTACCGCGTCCGGGCGTTCCGTACCGCCTCCGCCGCCGTCGCGGCCATGGCGGACGGTGAGGCCGAGCGACGCGCGACGGCCGGGACCCTGGAGACGGTGAAGGGCATCGGCCCGAAGACGGCCGCCGTGATCCGGGAGGCCCTGGAGGGGCGGGTGCCGGAGTATCTGGCGCGCTTGGAGGCCGAGATCCCCGTACCCGAGGTCACCGGCGGCGAGACGCTGCGGGCGGCGCTGCGGGGCGACTGCCATCTCCACTCCGAGTGGTCCGACGGCGGCTCCACGATCGAGGACATGGGCCGCACGGCGGCGCGGATCGGCCACGAGTGGGCGGTCCTCACCGATCACTCCCCCAGCCTGAAGGTGGCGCGCGGCCTGTCGCCCGAGCGGCTGCGCGAGCAACTGGACGTGGTGGAGCGGCTGAACGAGGAGTGGGCGCCGTTCCGGCTGCTGACCGGGATCGAGTGCGACATCCTGGAGGACGGTTCGCTGGATCAGGAGCCGGAGCTGCTGGACCGCCTTGACCTGGTGGTCGGCTCCGTGCACTCGAAGCTGCGGATGGACGCGCCGGCGATGACCCGGCGGATGGAGAAGGCTGTACGCAATCCGCTGATGGACGTCCTCGGCCACTGCACGGGGCGGCTGGTCAGCGGGGGCCGGTTGCGGCCCGAGTCGGTCTTCGACGCGGAGCGCGTCTTCGCCGCCTGCGCGGAGTCGGGGACGGCGGTGGAGATCAACAGCCGCCCGGAGCGCCTCGACCCGCCGCGTCGGCTGCTGCGCCAGGCCGTGGAGGCGGGGGTGTGGTTCGCGGTGGACACGGACGCGCACGCGCCGGGTCAGTTGGAGTGGCAGATCTTCGGGTGCGCGCGGGCCGAGGAGTGCGAGGTGCCCACGGAGCGGGTGGTCAACACCTGGTCGGCGGACGAGCTGTTGGCGTGGACGCGCGGCGAGTAGGGCCTGTGGGAGCGGGAAGGGTGGTCAGCTCCGCTGCCAGACGGTCGTCGCGTTGCAGAACTCGCGGATGCCGTGGCCGGAGAGCTCACGACCGTAGCCGGAGCGCTTCACGCCGCCGAACGGGAGCGCGGGGTGCGAGGCCGTCATCCCGTTGACGAACACGCCGCCCGCCTCCAAGTCCCGTACGAAGAAGGCGATGTCCGCGTCGTCGCGCGTCCACACGTTCGAACTCAGCCCGAACGGTGAGTCGTTGGCGACGGCCACGGCCTCCTCGATGTCGCTGACCTGATAGAGGGTGGCGACCGGGCCGAACGTCTCCTCCTGATGGATGCGCATCTCGGGAGTGATGTCGGCCAGCACGGTCGGAAGGTAGAACCAGCCGCGCGACCGGTCCGAAGGGCGGGATCCGCCGCAGAGGACCGTGGCGCCCTTGCGTACGGCGTCGTCGACGAGTTCCTCCAGGTCGGCCCGGCCCTGTTCGGTGGCGAGCGGGCCGACGTCGGTGGCCTCGTCGAGGGGGTCGCCGACCGTGAGGGCGGACATGGCGGCCGTGAAGCGTTCGGCGAAGTGGTCGTAGACGTCGCCGTGGACGATGAACCGCTTGGCCGCGATGCAGGACTGGCCGTTGTTCTGCACGCGCGCGGTGACGGCGGTCTTCACGGCACGGGTGCCGTCCGCGGACGGCATCACGATGTACGGGTCGCTGCCGCCGAGCTCCAGGACCGTCTTCTTGACCTCGTCGCCCGCGATGGCGGCGACCGAGCGGCCGGCCGGCTCGCTGCCGGTGAGGGTGGCGGCGACGACCCGCCGGTCGCGCAGGACCGCCTCGACGGCGCCGGAGCCGATGAGGAGGGTCTGGAAGCAGCCCTCGGGGAATCCGGCCCGGCGGAAGAGATCACCCAGGTAGAGGGCGGTCCGCGGGACGTTGGAGGCGTGCTTGAGCAGTCCGGTGTTCCCGGCCATGAGCGCGGGCGCGGCGAACCGGATGACCTGCCAGAGCGGGAAGTTCCACGGCATGACGGCGAGGATCGGGCCGAGGGGCCGGTAGTGGACGCGTGCGGCGTCCGCACCGGAGTCCCGCACGTCGGCCGGGGCCGGGTGCTCGTCGGCGAGCAGCGCCTCGGCGTGGTCGGCGTACCAGCGCATCGACTTGGCGCACTTGGCGGCCTCGGCACGGGCGGCCTTGATCGGCTTGCCCATCTCGGTGGTCATCGTGCGGGCGACGTCCTCGGCGTCCTCGTCGAGGAGGTCGGCGGCCCGGCGCATGAGACGGGCGCGCTCGGCGAACGAGGTCGCGCGGTACTGGCGGAACGTCTCGTGCGAGGCGGCGACCCGCCGCTCCACCTCGTCGTGACCGTGCGCGTCATAGGTGCGCAGCGTCTCCCCCGTGGCGGGGTTTACGGTGGCGATCGCCATCTCAGCTCCTCCTGACCGTCCGCCCCACAGGCACCCTCCCGCGCCCAGGACCGGACCGCAATCGGGGAGGGGGCGCGGGGGTGAGGGCCCCGGCCTCCCTGGGCCCCCGGACGCCCCCTAGAGACCCCGGCCCGGAGTCCCCGCGGGCGGCGACACCCAGTGCAGCGCCCCTGCCAGATGGCCCCGGAACGACTCGTCCTCGTACGCCTCCGACGCGTGGCCGAGCGCCGTGAAGAAGACCCGGCCCTCGCCCACCTCACGGCACCAGACCAGGGGATGGTCCGCGCCCAGCGTTCCGCCCCGGTACGTCGACTCGTCCGCGCGGGCCAGGACCCGTACGCCGGCGCTCCGCGGGTTCGACGTGAAGTTGTACCACTCGTCCGTCCAGGACCAGCGGCCCGGCAGCGCGGCCGTCGCCGGGTGGTCCGGCGCGTCCACGCACACCACGCCCGGCTGGATCTCCGGGTGGCCGTCGAAGCGGGTGCCGAGCAGCTCGCCGTAGAAGGGCCAGTCGGGCTCCGCGTTGGCCGCCGCGTGGATCGCGAGAAAGCCTCCGCCGCCGAGGACGTACGCCTCGAAGGCCGCACGCGCCGACTCGGTCAGGACCGTGCCGGTCGTGGAGAGGAAGACCACCGCCGCGCACCGCCCGAGCCGCTCCGGCGTGAAGGCGCCCGGGTCCTCGGTCGCCTCGGCCTCGTACCCCGCCGCCTCCGCCAGCGCCACCAGCGCCTTCGCGCCCGCCGGGATCGAGTCGTGGCGGTAGCCGGCGGTACGGGTGTAGATCAGGACGTTGCTCGGAACGTTGATCGGAACGTCGGTGCTCGGCACGAGGTCAGCTCCCCCAGGCGGTAAGCGCTTTCTCCATTCGGCGCTCGGCCGACCGTAGCCACCCGCGCCCCCGCACCGCAACCACGACCACGACCACGACCGAACCATTGGCGAATCGGATACATCTCTGTATCTTCTGGCGCGCATCGCGCCCCGCAAGCCGGATCGCGCCCCGCCGTCGTGAGGAGCCCCCGTGAGCACTCTCCCGCCCGCCCTGGCCGCCGCCGTGGGCCCGCTGCCCGAGGGGGTCACCCTCCCGTTGCCGCCCACCTTCGACTCCGTCGAGGAGGAGCGCCGCTACCGCAAGGAACAACTCGCGGCGGGATTCCGGCTCTTCGGGCGATTCGGGTTCTCCGAGGGAGTCGCCGGGCACATCACCGTCCGCGACCCGGAGAACCCGGACGCCTTCTGGGTCAACCCGTTCGGGATGAGCTTCAGCCAGATCAAGGCCTCCGATCTGATCCTCGTCGACCACGAGGGCACCGTGCTCTCCGGCAACCGGCCCGTGAACCGTGCCGCGTTCGTCATCCACTCGCAGGTGCACGCGGCCCGGCCCGACGCGGTCGCCGCCGCGCACTCGCACTCGCTGCACGGCAAGGCGTTCTCCAGCCTCGGCATCCCGCTCGCGCCGATCACGCAGGACGCCTGCGCCTTCTTCGAGGACCACGGGATCTACGACGACTACCGGGGCGTCGTCAACGAGCTGGACGAGGGCAAGCGCGTCGCGAAGGCCCTCGCGGGACACAAGGCGGTCATCCTCAAGAACCACGGGCTGCTCACCGTCGGGCAGTCGGTCGCCGAGGCCGTCTGGTGGTTCGTCACCATGGAACGCTCCTGCCAGGCCCAGCTGTTGGCCATGGCCGCCGGTACGCCGCAGCTGATCGACCGCGAGACGGCGCTCGTCACCCGGGGCCAGGTCGGCACGCACCTGGCCGGCTGGTTCCAGGCCCGGCCGCTGTGGGACCAGATCACCGCCTCCGACCCCGACCTCTTCGACTGACCGATCCGCTAGCGGCCGGTGTCGATCTCCCGGGTCGAGGCCGCCAACAGCGGGGCGAGGAAGTCCCGTTCCAGGCTGCCCGGCGGCAACTCCTCGGGCTCGACATAGCTCTGCGCGAGTCCGCCCTCGCGCAGGGCGATGAGCATCCGGGCGAACCTGTCGGCGTCCACGGTCAGTTCGCGTCCCGCCCTGCGCAGTACGGCCGTCAGGCCTCGGGCGATCTCGGCCCGCAGCCGGGCGTCGTGCCGGGCGAGCACCCAGGCCGCCTGCCGGTCCCGGATGGCGTGCAGGGTGAACTCGGTGGTGACGAGGTACCAGTCGCGCTCGTCCGGTTCGATCCGGGCGGCGAGTTCGGCGAGCCGCTCCAGCGTGTAGTCCTCGGCGGCGAGGGTGTCGACGGCCTCCGCGAGCCGCCGTACGGTCCGCTCGCTGTGCTCGTCGAAGAGGGCGAGGAAGAGCTCTTCCTTGCTGGCGAAGTTCGAGTAGTACGCACCCCGGGTGTAGCCGGCACGCTCACAGATCTGCTCGATGGAGGTGGCGTGGAAACCGTGCTCGGCGAAGGTCTCCAGGGCGGCCTTGAGCAGGGCTGCTCTGGTGCGGGGCCGACGCTTGGTGACACCTTTCGGCACGGGTGGGCCCTCCTTCGGCGGTGCTGGAGGCGCCCACGATACCGGCGGCTCTCGCAGGCACGGATCGGCCCCGGAAGATAAAATTCACGCATGGGACAGCGGCCCGTCGCGCCCGCCGCACCCGAGCTCGTCCTCGAGATCCACGGGGACGCAACCGTGATGAGTCCGAGCCGGGTCTACCGCATCGGGCGCGACCCCACCAGCGACATCGTCCTCGACGACGACCGCACCTCCTGGCACCACGCGGTCCTGCGGGCCGTCGGTGACCACTGGACCCTCGAGGACGAGGGCAGCACCAACGGAACGTACGCGGACAGCCACCGCGTCGCCGTGCGCGAGGTCGGCCCGGGGACGGTCATCCGGTTCGGGCACCCCGGAGACGGCCCCCGCGCGGTGCTGTCGGGCACGGCGACGGCCCCGGCTGTCCCGGCGCCCGAGGCCCCGGCGCCGGAAGCGCCCTCGCCCGGGGTCCCGGAAGCCCCCCAAACCCCCGAACCTCCCTTGGTACGGGAGCCAGGCCCCGGAGCCCCCGTACCCCCGCCGCCGCCCGTGCCGGGTCCCGAGCCGTCGCCGGTGCCGCCTCCCGTACCGGTTCCCGAGCCGCCGGCTCCCGCGCCGCCGCGCACCCCGCCGCGGCCGTCCTCGGTCTCGCATCCGGCCCTGACCGGCACCTTCCGCCGGCCCACGTCCGTGCGGCCGCTTCCGACGCGCACCGTCCGCATCGGCCGGGCGCCCGAAAACGACCTGGTCGTCGACGATCTCGTCGTCTCACGGCACCACGCCGAACTGCGGGCCCACCCGGACGGCACGTACTGGATCCAGGACCTCGGCAGCCACAACGGCACCTTCCTCAACGGCGCCCCCGTCGTCGAGTCCCGCGTCACCCCGGACGACATCGTCGGCATCGGGCACTCGGCCTTCTGCCTCATCGGGGGACAGCTCGTCGAGTTCACCGACACCGGTGAGGTCTCCCTCGACGTGCAGGACCTCGCCGTCACGGTCGACCACGGCCGGAAGACGCTCCTGGAGGAGGTGTCCTTCCCGGTCGGGCAGAAGTGCCTGCTCGCGGTGGTCGGGCCGTCCGGCGCGGGCAAGTCGACGCTGCTGGGCGCGCTCACCGGTCAGCGTCCCGCCGACCACGGCACGGTCCTCTACGACGGCCGGGACCTCTACCGCGACTACGCGGAGCTGCGCCAGCGCATCGGCCTCGTCCCGCAGGACGACATCCTCCATCTGCAGCTCACCGTGCGACGCGCCCTCGCCTACGCCGCCGAGTTGCGCTTCCCCGAGGACACGGCCCCCGCCGAACGCAAGGCGCGCGTGGACGAGGTGATCGGCGAACTCGGCCTCGTCGAGCGGGCACAGCAGCCCATCCACAGTCTCTCCGGCGGCCAGCGCAAGCGGGTGAGCGTGGCCCTCGAGCTGCTCACCAAGCCGTCGTTGCTCTTCCTCGACGAGCCGACGTCCGGTCTCGACCCGGGCATGGACCGGTCCGTGATGCACATGCTGCGCGGGCTCGCCGACGACGGCCGTACGGTCATCGTCGTCACGCACAGCGTCCTGAGCCTGGACGTCTGCGACCGGCTGCTCGTCCTCGCGCCCGGTGGGCGTGTCGCCTACTTCGGGCCGCCGGACGACACGCTGGGCTTCTTCGGTTTCGACCAGTGGCCCGAGGCGTTCGAGGCCTTCGAGACCGAGCGCGGGCGGGACTGGGCGGGGCAGTACCGCTCGTCGCGCTTCCACCGGCAGTACATCTCCGACGCGATGCAACGGGCCGGGCTGCCCGCCGGCGGGGCCGTTCCCGAGCCCCCGCCGCCGCGCAAGGCGCAGAGCTGGGGTTCCCAGCTCCGTACGCTCGTACGCCGGTACGCGGCGGCGCTCTCCGCCGACCGCACGTTCCTGGCCATCATGATCGCCCTGCCGTTCATCATGGGGGCGATGGCCCGGGCGCTCTCGGAGGGCAGTCTCAACGCCGAGTCGACGCTGAACGTGTTGCTGATCCTGTGTGTCGGCGGGGTGCTGACGGGTGCGGCCAACGCCGTGCGGGAGCTCGTGAAGGAACGCACGATCTACCGCCGCGAGAGAGCCGTCGGCCTCTCCCGCTCCGCTTACCTCATGTCGAAGGTGGTGGTGCTCGGGCTGATCACCGTCGTCCAGGCGGTGGTCCTCACACTCGTCGCGCTGATCGGGGTCCCGCTGAACGTACCGGGCGGCAAGGGCGTGCTGATGCCGCCGCTCATCGAGCTGACGCTCGCGGTCGCACTGCTGTCCTTCACGGCGATGATGCTCGGTCTGTTCGTCTCCGCCCTTGTGCGCAAGGAGGAGGTGACGATGCCGCTGCTCGTCCTCCTGGCCATCGTGCAGGTGGTGTTCTGCGGAGCTCTGCTCACCGTCACCGGGACGCCTGTCCTGGAGCAGTTGGCGTGGCTGGTGCCGTCGCGGTGGGCGTTCGCGGCGATGGGAGCGACGATCGACATCGGGACGACCGCGCCGAGCGACAAGACGGCCGATCCCCTGATGGACCACACGGTGGGCGCGTGGCTGTTCGACATGGGGATGCTGGTGTTGCTGTGTGTCGTGCTCGGCTTCCTGGTGGCGAGGCTGTTGCGGCGGCACGAGCCGGTGGTCATGCGGAAGTAGCCGATTTCGGATCCAATATCCATGATCCGATATCCGATATCCGATATCCCCGATCCCAAGTCCGGAACAGTGAAGGCAGGCGGCCCATGGGCATCCCGGTCACTCCCCCGGTACCCGACGGCGTACCGGACTTCCGGCCGACACACATCGTGCCGCGCGACGGTCTGCCCGCCTGGGAGGGTCCCGACCCGGCACTCCCGACGGTGCCCCTCGACGCGTTCCTGCCCGTGCAGCTGACGCAGCGGGTCGGCGACTGGGGCGAGGTCCTGTGCTCCAACGGCTGGTCCGCGTGGGTGGACGCCCGCCTGCTCGTCTCCGTACCGGTGGATCCGCCGGAGGCCCGTCAGCCGCTCGCCAGGACCGCCGACCCCCGGCCTCTGATCGCCCGGGCGGAGGAGTCGCTCGGCAGGTACCGGCGGGCCGCGGAGGAGCTGGCGGCCTCGCGGGTCGACCGGGACACGTTCCAGCGGCGGACGCACGGGCTGCGGGTGGGGATGGTGGTCGACGGCGAGGCCCTCTGGCTGTACGACGCGGAGCACGAGCGCTGGGTGTACTGCGACGGTACGGCCCTGAGTACGTACGCGGCCTCGTCCGGCCCATCGGTCGCCGCTGTCGTGCACGAGCCGACGCGGGTGGTGCCCCGCCTGGAGGAGGACGATCAGCGGCAGGCGCCCGCCGGCCCGCCCCCCACCCAGGTCGTGGACCAGGCGCAGCTGCCGGGTGAGGGCTGATGGGCGGCCCGGCCCGGGACACGGACCTGCCCGCAGGCCGGGAGTCGGGGCTGGTCGGCAAGCAGATCGCGGACTACCGCGTCGAGGCGGAGATCGGCCGCGGCGGAATGGCGGTCGTGTACCGGGCGCGTGACCTGCGCCTCGACCGGACGGTGGCGTTGAAGCTGCTCGCGCCCGAACTGGCCCGCAACGACACGTTCCGCAAGCGGTTCGCGCACGAGTCGCGGGTGGCGGCCGCGATCGACCATCCGCACATCGTGCCGGTCTTCGAGGCAGGTGAGACGGAGGGCGTCCTGTACATCGCCATGCGCTTCGTCGCCGGCCAGGACCTGCGGGCGCTCCTCGACCGCGAGGGCCCGCTCCCGACGGTGAAGGCGGGTCGGATCGCCGTGCAGGTGGCGTCGGCGCTGGACGCGGCGCACGCGCACGACCTGGTGCACCGGGACGTGAAGCCGGGGAACATCCTGGTCGCCGAGGGCACCGACCGCGACCATCCCGAGCATGTGTACCTCACGGACTTCGGGCTCACGAAGAAGTCCCTGTCGCTGACCGGCCTGACGACGGTCGGGCAGTTCGTGGGCACGCTGGACTATGTGGCGCCCGAGCAGATCTCGGGGAAGCCGGTGGATGGCCGCTGCGACGTGTACAGCCTGGCGTGCGTGGTCTACGAGACGCTCACGGGCGCGCCGCCGTTCCGCCGCGACGACGACATGGCACTGCTCTGGGCCCACCAGTACGACCCGCCGCCCCCGGCGTCGTCCGAACGGCCCGAACTGACCGAGGCGGCGGACCAGGTGCTCTCGAAGGCGCTGGCGAAGGTGCCGGAGGAGCGGTACGGAACGTGTCTGGAGTTCGTCGCGGCGCTGCGGGCGGCCCTGGAGCGGGGCGGCCCGGGTCCTGGCCCGGGCCGCGACGACGGCGAAGGCCCGAAGCCGCCGCCCCCGCCGCCCCAACCGCCCGCCTGGGCCCGCCCGGTCTTCCGGGAGCCACCCGCCGCTTGGTACTAGACGCCGGGCACTGGACGCCCGGTACTAGACCTTCCCGCGGGTGTCCGTCTCGTCGCGGCGGCGCACGCTGGAGGCGAGGAGGCCGCCCAGGAATCCGGCGACGAGCCCCCAGAGCAGGGCGAAGCCGACGATCTTCCAGACGTCGGGGCGCAGGATGACCTGGCCGCCGAGGGATTCGAGTTCGCCGATGCCGAGGATGGAGAGCCCGAAGCGCGCCTCGACGAGGGTGACGGGGGCGATGACCAGCATGGTCAGGGCGAACGCGAGGCCCAGGTGCAGGGCGTGCTGCCAGAGCCGCGTCCGGGCGGGCGAGCGGAGGGCTGCCACGAAGGCCACGGCGAGCACGAGGACGGCCGCCACCGGGAGCATCCACCAGGCCCTGGAGTCGTATGAGGCGAGGGAGGACAGGTCCACCGTGGAGAGGCCCTCGGTGTCGGTGCGGAGCACCGCGTCGAGGATGGGCGGCATCGGCAGCCCGAACGGCCCTTCGACCGTGCCCTGCCAGGAGCCGCCGATCCCGACCCCGAGGGCGAGCCAGCTGACATTGGGCAGCCCCAGCAGGATGACCGCGAACGTCTCGGCCGCGTGGCCCCGCATGGCGGCCACGACGATGCCGATGACCAAGCCGATGACGACGTACGCGAGGACCAGGAGCAGCATCGCGGAGGCGACCGGCCGGACGGCTTCGTGGTAGCGGACCAGACGCGGCGGGAGCGGAGTCGCGCGCGACACCAGGAGGGCGATCAGGAGCACGCCGAGGATCCACAGGAGCCCGTAGAGCAGCGTGGGGCCGATTTCGGTGCGGAAGCCGACGGTGGGGTTCACCGCGTCGAGGAGTTCGCCGAACAGGTCGGACATCGGGTCCTCGCTCTGTCCGCCGGGGAGCGTGACGGGGAAGTCGCGGCGGGCGAGGGCGGAGAGCCCGGCGAGCGCGGCCAGCCAGAGCACGACGGTGCGCGCGACACGGGCGAGGAGGTCACCCGTCCGGGCGACGGCGTGGTGGCGGAGCGGCAGGAGGAAGCAGAATCCGGTGACCAGTGCGCCCACCAGGGTGACGGTGAGGGGCATGGCGGTCAGTTCGGCGTTCGTACCGGCGAGTGCGCTCGCGTCGCCGGAGAGGCTGATCTGGCCGCCGACGGCCATGACGACGACCGCGGCAACGACGTTGACGAAGCCGCCGGGCAGGTCGGCGGCGCCCGCGGCCCAGAGGCCGAGTGCGGCGACGACGGCCATCGCGAGGAACCCGGCGAGGACGGCTACCAGGGCCTCGCCCCAGTGGCGGGCGAAGTGGCCGGTGTCGTGCGCCGGGCGGGACGTGGTGGGGAGCCGACTGCTCACGCTCACCACGCTAGTACCGGAGGTTCCTGCTCGCAGGGCCTGTGGACAACGTCCGCTTGCGGGCAGGGCCCGTTCCGCGCACACAATGGGCGCGGAACGGAAGAAAGGGAAAAATGTGACTTCCCACCCGCCCTCCGGCCGCCCCTCGGTTCCTCCCTCAGGTCCTCCTTCGGGTCCCCTCTCGGGCCCGAGCACCAGCCCGGGGCAGGCCGGTCCCCCACCACCCCCCGGACCCCCGCACGACGGCTCGGGGGGTGGCTCCGGCGGTTCCGGCGGGCCCGGGGGCGGCGGCGGTACGGGGGGCGGCCAGGGCGAAGGCGGTGGCGGCGGCCCCTGGTGGCGCTCCGTCCCCAAGGTCGCCTCGGTCACGGCGGTGCTGGTCGCGGCCGTGGCCCTGGTGGTCGTCCTCACCCGTCCGGACGGCAACGGCGGTGACACCGGGGGCTCCGGCGGCGGCGAGGTGTTCCTGCAGAATGCCTCGGCGACCGGCCCCGACCCGTTCACCAAGTCGACGGCCCGCGCCTCCAATGCCGCGCAGTCGCCCACCCCGCTGCCCAGCCCGACCGCCACCGGGGACGTCACCGCCACGCGCAGCGTGTCCGGTTCGGCGGCGGGCCTGTACGGCGGTACGCAGAACACGGCGAGCTGCGACGTGGAGCAGCAGGTCCGCTACCTGTCCACCGAGCCGGCCAAGAACGCGGGCTTCGCCCAGGTCCTGGGGATCTCCACCGGCGAAGTGCCCGGGTATCTGCGCTCCCTGACCCCGCTTCAGCTCCGGGTCGACACCCGAGTGACCAATCACGGCTTCCGGGACGGTGCCCCGACCTCGTACCAGGCGGTGCTCCAGGCCGGTACGGCCGTGCTCGTCGACGACCGGGGCGTGCCCCGGGTGCGCTGTGCCTGCGGAAACCCGCTGAAGCCGCCGGTCGCCCAGAAGGATCCGAAGACGACGGGGACCAAGTGGGCGGGCTATCAGCCCTCCCAGGTGGTCGTCGTGACGCCCTCGGTGACCGTGGTGAACGTCTTCGTGGTGTACGACCCCGAGGACGACGGCTGGTTCGCCCGCGAGCCGGGCGACACGGGGAAGCAGGACAAGCCGACGAAGCCGCCGACGGCGCCCCCGTCGCCCTCCGTCTCGGGCTCGGTCACCGACTCCCCCAGTTCGCCGTCGACGTCTTCGCCCACGCCGGTGCCCTGCGTGACGGTGACGGGCAGGGAGCCGCCCGGGCCCAGTGGTGGCGTCACTCCTCCGGCTTGCCCGTCGGCGCCGTCGTCGTCCTCGCCGGCTCCAGAGTCGCCCGCGTCGCCCGAGTCGCCCGCCTCACCGGATTCGCCGAGCCCGCAGTCGGAACCGGCGACCGACGACACGACGGCGACGAACGGAACGCCCTCGGACGACACGACCGGCACCACGGAGCAGTCGGCGTCGGTGAGCCCGCAGTCGGCGGAGATCTCGGATTCGAGTTCCGGGCCGGCCCCGCAGCCCGGGCCGAACGTCGCCGGGCACGTCCTCGCGAACGCTCAGCCGGTCTCCTGAAGGCGGGCGCAGGACGGGGCGGCGGCGGACTCGGCTCTGTCGCCGCCCCTGCGGCGTCGGCCCACCACCGACACGGCCGCGCCGAATTTTCGGATCCAATATCCGATCGGCAGTGGCTCCGCGAGACGTTCCTCCGCCCGCTTCTGCCACAGCCTCTCGTCACGGTCGGTGAGGCGTGCACCCATCACTGTTCCCCTCTCCGCGGCCGCCGGGCCACTGAGACGGAGTCTGTAGCCTTATTGGACTGGACAGCAGAGCCAATGAGGAGTGATTGGCATGGCAGAGGGTCGAGTGGTCCGCAGTGTGGTCCGGACAGTGGTCCACACTGCGGACCGCACCCTGACCGGCCGCCAGCTGGCGGCGCTTCTGACGCGGCCGCCGGAGGGCAGATTCGGCTACCGGGAACTGGCGCGGGCCGTCAGGGAGACCCTGCTCGACGGCCGGGTCGCACTGCGCATGCGGCTGCCCGCCGAGCGGGAGCTCGCCCAGGCGCTCGCCGTGAGCCGTACGACCGTGACCGGTGCGTACGACCTGCTGCGGGAGAGCGGGTACGCGCACAGCCGCCGCGGCGCGGGCACCTGGACGGCGCTGCCCGACGGCCAGACCCCGGTCAGCCTGGCCGCCTTCCACGGCGCCCCCGACGCCGCCATCGATCTCGCGCTCGCCGCGCCCGAGGCCCCCGCCGACGAACTGGCCCGGGCGCTCACCGCCGCCTCCGCCGAACTGCCGCGCTACGCCCGCTCCCAGGGGTACCACCCCTTCGGCCTCCCGGAGCTGCGCTCCGCGATCGCGGACCGCTACACCCGCCGCGGGCTCCCCACGCTCCCCGAGCAGATCCTCGTCACCACGGGAGCCCAGCAGGCCCTCGCCCTGGCCGTGGCACTGCTCGGCGGCCCCGGCGACCGGGCGCTCGCGGAGAACCCCTCGTACACCAACGCCCTGGACGCGATGCGCGGCCGGCGGCTGCGCCTGACGCCCGTACCGGTCACCGAGTCGGGCTGGGACAGCGGGCTGATCGACGCGGCGCTGCGGCAGACCGCACCCCGACTCGCCTACCTGATCCCGGACTTCCACAATCCGACCGGGCAGCTGATGCCGGACGCGCAGCGCCGGGAGGTGACGCGCTCGGCGCGCGCCACCGGCACCTGGCTGGTGGTCGACGAGACGCTCACCGACATGGCCCTGGACGTGCCCGCCCCGCGACCGTTCGCGGCCGCCCCGGCGACCGGCGAGAGCGAGCAGATCATCAGCGTCGGCTCGCTCAGCAAGAGCTGCTGGGGCGGTCTGCGGGTGGGCTGGGCCCGGGCGGCGTCACGGGTGATCACCGAGCTGGCGCGGGTCCGCATCACCGCCGATCTGTCGGGTTCGGTCCTCGACCAGCTGCTGGCCGTCGAGCTGCTCGGCCGTCTCGACACGATCCTGCCGCGCCGCACCGAGGAGCTGCGGGTGCGCCGCGAGGCCCTGACGACGGCGCTCGCCCGCCATGTCCCTGAGTGGCGCTGGACGCTCCCGCCGGGCGGTCTGTGCCTCTGGGTCGACCTGGGCCGCCCCATCGCCTCCGCGCTGGCGGCACGGGCGCTGCGGCACGGCGTACGGGTGGAGGGCGGCACCCGGTTCGGCGTGGACGTGGGCACGCACGAGCACCGGCTGCGGATCCCGTTCGCGCTGCCGCCCGAGGTGTACGACACGGCCGCCGAGCGGCTCGCGGCGGCCCTCGCCGGGGCTCCGGCGCGGTTCTCGGACCCGGATCTGCCGGACTGGGTGGCCTGAGGCGGCGGCCGGCCCGGAGGGAAATCCGGATGCCCGGGCGGCGCGATGTGTGTACGGTCCACCGAGTGGAACCTCTCACCGACCAACAGATCCGCTCGTCGTTCGTGAACTGCACGAAGGGCGAGGCGAGCAGACTCAAGCTCCCGCTGGACTTCGCCGAGCTGCCCTGGCAGGACCTCGACTTCCTCGGCTGGGTCGACCCGGGCGCGCCGCTACGCGCCCACCTCGTCGTGCCGCGCGAGGACGGCCCGCTCGGCATCACCCTGCGGGTGCCGGCCACGAGCCGCACGAGCGCGGTCAAGTCCAGCCTGTGCCAGGTCTGTCTGACGGCGCACGCCTCGTCGGGCGTGACCCTGCTGGCGGCGCCGCTGGCCGGCGCGCGCGGACGCGAGGGGAACACGGTCGGCATCTACGTCTGTGCCGACCTGGCCTGTTCCCTGTACGTCCGCGGCAAGCGCCAGCCCAAGCTGCGGGCCGGCCGCCAGGAGGAGTCGCTGACGGTCGAGGGCCGCGTCGAGCGGATGACGACCAACCTGGACGCGTTCCTCGCGAAGGTGACGGCCGGCTAGGCGCACGCCGTGCCGGTCAGCGGAAGGCCTGTTCGCCCGTGAGCGCCTTGCCGATGACGAGGGAGTGGACCTCGCTGGTGCCTTCGTAGGTGAGGACCGACTCCAGGTTGTTGGCGTGGCGCAGCACCGGGTATTCGAGGGTGATGCCGTTCGCGCCGAGGATGGTGCGGCACTCACGGGCGATGGCGATGGCCTCGCGTACGTTGTTCAGCTTGCCCACGCTGACCTGTTCGGGCGTGAGGCCGCCCGCGTCCTTGAGGCGCCCCAGGTGGAGGGCGAGCAGCATGCCCTTGCCGAGTTCCAGGGACATGTCGGCGAGCTTCTGCTGCGTCAGCTGGTAGGAGGCCAGGGACCGTTCGAAGACGATGCGGTCGCCCGCGTACGCGATCGCCGATTCCAGGCAGTCGCGGGCGGCGCCGAGCGCACCGAACACGATGCCGAAGCGCGCCTCGTTGAGGCAGCCGAGCGGGCCGGAGAGGCCGCGCGCCTCGGGCAGCATCGCGTCGGCCGGCAGGCGGACGCCCTCCAGGACCAGTTCGCTGGTGACGCTGGCGCGCAGGGACAGCTTCCGCTTGATCTCGGGCGCGCTGAAGCCGGGGGTGCCGGCGGGCACGAGGAACCCGCGGACGCCTTCGTCGGTACGGGCCCAGACGACGGCGACGTCGGCGACCGAACCGTTGGTGATCCACATCTTGGTGCCGTCGAGCACCCAGTCGTCGCCGTCGCGGCGGGCGCGGGTGCGCATGGCTCCCGGATCCGATCCGGCGTCCGGCTCGGTGAGTCCGAAGCAGCCGATGTACTCGCCGGCGGCCATCCCGGGCAGCCACTGCTGCTTCTGCTCCTCGGAGCCGTACTTCCAGATCGCGTACATCGCGAGGGAGCCCTGCACGGAGACGAGGCTGCGCAGCCCGGAGTCGACGGCCTCCAGTTCCAGGCAGGCCAGTCCGTACGCGACGGCGTTGGTGCCCGCGCAGCCGTAGCCCTCCAGGTGCATGCCGAGGACGCCGACGCCGCCGAGCTGCCGGGCGAGTTCGCGGGCGGGGATGGCGCCCTCCTCGAACCAGTCGGCCACCTGGGGGCGGAGTTCCTTGTCCGCCATGGTGCGCACCGTCCGGCGGATCTCCCGCTCCTCGTCGGTCAGCAGGCCGTCGATCGCCAGCAGATCGAAGGGGTGGACGGGGGACGACTTCGACGCGGGCGACGGCTGCGACGACTTCACGGACGGCCTCCAGGCTGGTGCGACGATGCGGCGTGCCGAGCGTAGCGGGAGATTGGATTTTGGATCCAGTATTGAATATCTCTTCTCCGATCCCTACGTTCACAGGGGATCCCATCACCGGCGGAGGGCTGCGAGATGCACGCGGATCAGCGGGAATCGTCCGTCCCCGGCGCCCTGTCCGGCATCGTCGTGGCCGACTTCGGGCGCGTCCTCGCCGGGCCGTACATGACCATGCTGCTCGCCGACCTCGGCGCCGATGTGATCAAGATCGAGCGGCCCGGCTCCGGTGACGACACGCGCGCGTGGGGTCCCCCGTTCGCCGACGGCGAGGCCACGTACTTCCTCGGGGTGAACCGGAACAAGCGCTCTATCGCCCTCGACCTCACCGACCCGGCGGACCGCGACACCGCCCGGGCGATCGTCGACCGGGCCGACGTCCTCGTGGAGAACTTCCGGCCCGGCACCATGGAGAAGCTCGGCCTCGGCTACGAGGACGTCCGCGCGTCCAACCCCGGGCTCGTCTACTGCTCGGTGACCGGCTTCGGCGCGGCCGAGGGCGCCCATCTGCCCGGCTACGACCTCCTCGTCCAGGCGATGGGCGGGCTGATGAGCGTGACCGGCGAGCCCGGCGGCCAGGGGACGAAGACGGGCGTCGCGCTTGTCGACGTCATCACCGGTCTCCACGCGGGCCTCGGGGTCCTGGCCGCGCTGCGGCACCGGGAGCGTACGGGTGAGGGCCAGCGGGTCGAGGTCTCGCTGCTCACGTCCCTCCTCTCCGCGCTCACCAACCAGTCGGCCGCCCACCTTGGCGCCGGGATCGTCCCGCGCGCCATGGGCAACCGGCATCCGAGCATCGCCCCGTACGAGGTCTTCGAGGCGCGGGACCGGCCGCTGGTCCTCGCCGTGGGCAACGACCGCCAGTTCCGCGCACTCTGCGCGCGTCTCGGGCTGCCCGCGCTCGCCGACGACGCCCGCTTCGCCACCAACGCGGCCCGCGTCGCCCACCGCGAGGAGCTGATCGCGGCCCTGTCGGCGCCGCTCGCCGAGCGGACCGCCGACAGCTGGTTCGACGAGCTCACCGCCGCCGGCGTGCCCTGCGGCCCCATCAACGACCTCGCCGCGGCCTTCGAGTTGGCCGACCGACTTGGCCTCGCGCCCCGCGTCCCGGCCGACGCGGCGGGACCAGGCCAGGTCGTCAACCCGGTGACGCTCGGCGCCACCCCGCCCTCGTACCGCACCGCGCCCCCGCGTCTCGGCGAGCACACCGCCGCCCTGCTCGACGAGCTGGGACGGGCGCCCGGCGCCCCGTAGGAAGATGTCCGGACACCGGATCGGCGCCCGGCACGGGCGGCCGGCCGGGCAGGAATCAAGGAACGACGAATCCAGGAACGACGGGTCCAGGAACGACGGAAGGGTCACAGGCGATGAGCAGCGCGGTGCAGAAGGAGCGGCCGCCGACCGCCCAGCAGTTCGTCCTCAAGGAGCTGCGGCGCGCGATCTCCGCAGGCGAACTGCGGCCCGGCGGACAGATCCGCCAGGACGCGCTCGCCGCCCGGCTTGACGTCAGCCGTGTGCCCCTGCGGGAGGCCCTGAAGATCCTGGAGGGCGAGGGTCTCGTCGTCCACCACATCCACCGGGGCTACTTCGTCGCCGAGTTGTCTCTCGCGGACCTCGAAGAGGTATACCGGATCCGGCAGTTGCTGGAGACGGAGGCGGTCAGGCTCGGCGTCCGGCGCGCGAACGACGGGCTGCTCGCCTCGCTCGAGAAGATCCAGAGGGAGGTGGAACGGGCCGCCGCGGCCGGGGACGTGACGGCGATGGGCGCGGCCAACCGCCATTTCCACTTCGCCCTGATCGAGGCGTCCGGGATGCCGCGCCTGGTCCGCCTCGTCACCACCCTGTGGGACGCCACCGACGCCTACCGCTCGCTGTACTACACCGAGGTGCCGAACCGGGAGCTGGCCGTGCGCGAGCACCGGGCGGTCATCTCGGCCGTCCGCAACGGCGACGAGGAGGCCGTGGTGCGCGAACTCGACGCGCACCGTGCGCACGCGGTCGCGGCCCTGCACGAGACCCTCGACCTGGAGTGAGCCCCGCGCGGGGCCCAGTCCGAGACGGTCGGGCCCCGCGCCGCCGGGTCCCGTGCCGCCCGCCCCTCGCGCCCTCGCCGGCATCCGGATGCCCCGACGTCCCGGCATCCGGACGTCCCGGCATCCCGACGTCCCGACATCCCCGAACGTCCGAAGCATTGACAGGGTCATCACATCCTCACCATTCTGAGAGCGCTCTCAGAGCGCTCTCAGTCCTCGTTCCCCCACCCCGAGGAGCCCCCACGTGCCTTCCCACCGCCGCCGTCGCGGGCAGCTCACGCTGCTCGCGTCCGTCACCGCCGCCGCCCTGATCGGCACCATAGTGACCCTGGCCGGCCCCTCCCCCACGGTCCAGGCCGCGCCCGCCGGGACCGCCGCCGTCCCGGCCACCATTCCGCTCACGTTCAAGAACAACTCCGGCCGCTCCGACCGGATCTACGTCTACAACCTCGGCACCGAGCTCTCCACCGGCCGCCAGGGCTGGGCGGACGCGAACGGCACCTTCCACCCCTGGCCGGCCGGCAGCCCGGTTCCCGTCCCCGCGCCGGACGCCTCGATCGCGGGCCCCGCGCAGGGGCAGTCCATGACGATCCGGCTGCCGAAGTTCTCCGGCCGGATCTACTTCAGCTACGGCCAGAAGCTCGACTTCAGGCTGGCGACCGGCGGCCTCGTCCAGCCTGCCGTCCAGAACCCGAGCGACCCCAACCGGAACATCCTCTTCAACTGGTCCGAGTACACGCTCAACGACGCGGGCCTCTGGCTCAACAGCACCCAGGTCGACATGGTCTCCGCCCCGTACGCGGTCGGCGTCAAGCGACCCGACGGCAGCGTCGCCACCACCGGCCGGCTCAAGCCCGGCGGCTACCGCGGCTTCCTCGACGGGCTGCGCGCCCGGCCGGGCGGCTGGGCGAACCTGATCCAGACCCGCACCGACGGCACGGTCCTGCGCGCCCTCGCCCCGGGCCACGGCATCGAGGCCGGCGCCCTCCCCGCGAACGTGATGGACGACTACATCAACCGCGTCTGGACGAAGTACACGAACTCGACGCTCACGGTGACGCCGTTCGCCAACCAGCCGTCCGTGAAGTACTTCGGCCGCGTCTCGGGCAACGTCATGAACTTCACCAACAGCGCGGGCGCGGTCGTCACGTCGTTCCAGAAGCCCGACTCCGACAGCGTCTTCGGCTGCTACAAGCGGCTCGACGCGCCCAACGACCAGGTGCGGGGCCCCATCTCCCGTACCCTCTGCGCCGGTTACAACCGCTCCACCCTCCTCACCAACCCCAACCAGCCGGACACCTCCTCGGCAGGCTTCTACCAGGACGCCGTCACCAACCACTACTCACGGGAGATCCACGCACGGATGGCGGACGGCAAGGCCTACGGCTTCGCCTTCGACGACGTCGGCGCCCACGAGTCCCTGGTGCACGACGGCAATCCGCTGCAGGCGTACGTCACTCTCGACCCGTTCGACTAGGAGCTGTCCGGCCGATCACCGCCGTGGGCGGGGTGTGAAGCACCCTGGGTTCATGCCTCCGTGCCGCGGCCGCTCGGGTGCCACTCGCTGAGGAGGATCGTGGCGTCGTCGCGCAGCTTGTGGTGCTGGTGCTCCCGGAGGCCCTGGACGAGGCGCCGGAGGGCTTCGGGAGCGGGATGACCCGCCGCCGTGGCACGGATGACGGTGTCGCCCAGCCGTTCCTCGCCGTACAGGTCCCCCTGGGGCGAGCGCGCCTCGGTGACGCCGTCGCTGTAGAGGAGGATCCGGTCACCGGGCTGGAGACGCTGGGAATGCTCGGTGGGCGGTGATTCGGCGAGGAACCCCCACCCGAGCGGCAGATCGGGCTCCCGGGCCAGCGCCTGCGGGAGGACTCTTCCGTGGCGGATCAGCAGGGGTGGCGGGTGCCCGCAGTTGATCCAGGTCAGCCGTCCCTCGGAGGTGTCCAGATGGGCGACGACGGCAGTCATGAGCCGGTCGGTGAACCACTGGTCCAGGATTCCGTCGATCGAGGTGACGATGTCGGTCAGCGAACCGCCGGAGCGGCGGGTCGCACGGCAGGCGGCGAGCCCCGCGGCGCTGGCTCCACCGGAGGCGAGATCGTGGCCCATGGAGTCGATGACTGCCAGGTGCAGGCCGCGCTCGTCCAGGGTGTGGTCGAAAGTGTCGCCTCCGATGTCGTACGCGGGTTCGAGCACCGCCGAGGACGTCACCTCTGCCGTGCCGATGGTCCGCGGCGGCAGGAAGGCCCACAGCAGTTCGGCCTGCACCGTCATCGCCCGCGAACGCTCCGCCTCGACCAGAAGGTCGCTGTGGGACGACATCGACACCACGAGCAGGGCGGCCACCCCGGCGAGCGTCTCGCTGCGCCTGAGCAGAGCGCCGTCCAGCGAGGGCGCCTCCACCATGAGGACACCGAGGCGCTCGACTCCGTCGATCATCGGCAGCCAGGCGGTGACGCCGTCCCGCGACCGCTGCACCTGCTGCGTACGGTAGGCCAGGCCCGCAAGGGACGAGTCGACTTCCAGTGTTTGGTGCTGCGGGGCATTGGGCTGGGGCAGTGCAATCAGCCGGATCTGCTGCAGATCCGCCACGTACATGGCCGCCCCCTGGAGCCCGATGCGCCGGCCCGCCTCGTTCACGAGGGCCGCGAGCTCCCGCCCGGACACGAGGTGGGAGCGGGCCAGCAGATCGGCCAGTACGTCGTCGTACATCGCCACACGACCTCCGCGGCTCGGGGCTGCTCGCGGCCGGGCGGGGAAAGCCACCCGGGCTCTCTCACAGATGCCCCTGGAGTGGCTCTCAGGCTACGCAGCCCCTCCGGTGATCGCCTCCTCACGGGCGGGCCGGATGCCTCTTCATTCGCCGGCGGTGTCCTCGCACTCCCAGCGCAGCAGGTCACCCGGCTGGCATTCGAGCACCTCGCAGAGCGCGGCGAGCGTCGCGAACCGCACCGCCTTGGCGCGGCCGTTCTTCAGGACCGCCAGGTTGGCGGGCGTGATCCCCACGCGGTCCGCGAGCTCGCCCACGGACATCTTCCGCCTGGCCAGCATCACGTCGATGTCGACGGCGATCGGCATCAGATCACCTCGTCCAACTCGGCCTGCATCTGCGCCGCTTCGACGTCGCGCGCGACGGCCTGGGCGAGCAGCATCCGCAGGAGGAGCACGATGAGCGCGACACCCAGGATGGCCAGGCCGATCCCGGCCATGATGACGGTGACGCCCGGGTCGTCCCGCTGGTCGGGCGCATTGATGGCCGTGACCGTGAACCACAGGAGGGCGGCCGCGACGATCGCGCCGATGATGACGTCCACGTACCGGAAGGCGGCGTGGGAGAAGACGGTGCCGCGTCGCACCATCGTCACCAGGCGCCATACGCAGACCAGGGCGACCTGGGCCGTCCCGATGCCCAGGACCGTGATCACGCGCAGCGGGGTGAGCGGGAGCGACCCGTCCTCCGGGTCATTCCCGCTGACCAACACCCACACCATCAACGCCTGTACGAGCACGCTGCCCGTGAGCACCACCACGAGCACGGCGCGCAGCGCGCCCACCGTCAGCTTTCCCATGACCCATCCTTCGATCGAGCTACGATGGGAATCTATCGACTCTCGATAGATGAAGCAAGGGAGCGGAACGACGGAGCGGAAGGGGTGGACCGCCGCGCTCCGGGCACACGCGGGGCATGGACGTGTTCACGCTGCCGGGTGTCTACGCCCCCCAGGCCGATACGGAACTCCTGCTGGCGCGACTGGGCCGGGAGGATCTGCTCCCCGACACGCGTTCGCTGGATCTGTGCACCGGTACGGGAATCCTGGCGATCGTCGCCGCCCTCAACGGCGCACGGGCGACCGCTGTCGACATCTCACGGTCCGCGATCGCTGCCGCTCGCCTCAACGCGCGCCGGTACGGCTGCCGTGTCCGACTGCTGCGAGGGGACCTGGACACGCCCGTGGCGCGGGAGCGCTTCGACCTCGTGACGGCCAACCCGCCGTACGTACCGAGCGTCCGGCCGGAACAGCCCGCCCGCGGCTCCGAGCGGGCGTGGGACGCCGGGCACGACGGCCGTCTACTCCTCGACCGCATCTGCGCCCGGGCCCCGAGGCTGCTGACACCGACCGGCGTGCTCCTGCTCGTGCACTCCTCGCTGTCCGACGTCTCGACGAGCGTGGAGGCGCTGCGACGGGGCGGCCTGCACACGACCGTCGTCGAGCGCCGTGTCCAGCCCTTCGGCCCGGTGATGTCCGCTCGCGCACGGTGGTTCGAGGCGCGGGGACTGATCCCCACGGGCGCGGACACCGAGGAGCTCGTCGTCATCCGGGCGTCCGCCGGCGCGCATGGGCCGTCGTGGCCCGGGTACCCGCCCGCTCGACAGTTGCGGCACACGCCCGGGAACCGGAACCGATCGGCTGGTCCGACATGACCCTTTCCAAGGAACGTACGACAGGGCCCACCGGCACGGTTGCGCGGGTGAGGCTTCTCGCCGAGGGGCCTCTCCTCGTCGAGGGCCCGGTCGAGATCGTCATGCCGGACGGGACGGTCACGCTCTGCGAACGGCCGATGGTCGCACTCTGCATGTGCCGCCGCAGCTCGCGATCACCCTTCTGCGACACCAGCCATCGCACCCACCTCCGGCGAGCCCGGCCCGCCTCGGGGGAGGCAGGGTGACCGCGTCAGGGCACGCGATGAGGGGCCTCGCGGGGCAGCCGGGACTGCCGGACTCCCGTGGCCCCCTGTCCCACGCTGTGCGCCGCCAACTGCTCGACGGCGCGACCCGTCTGCCGGACCATGCGGCCGTGAGGCGATCCGATCCGTACGGAGAGGACGTCCAACTGGCGCTCCACCTCTGCTACGAACTGCACTACCGGGGGTTCGCCCACGTCCCCGACGACAGGGAATGGGATGCCGGTCTCCTCGGGTTCCGGGCGCTCCTCGAAGCCCACTTCGAAGGCAGGCTGCGCCGCGACTGCCGCCGCTTCCACGACGCGGACGAGGCGTTCGCGGACATCCTCGTGGAGCCGGTCGGGGGAAGCGGCGTCTCCCACCACCTCGTCGAGCAGGGGCAGTTGTGGCAGATGCGTGAGTACGCCGCGCTGCGGTCGATCTACCAGCTGAGGGAGGCCGATCCGCACCTGTGGGTGGTCCCCCGGCTCCAGGGACGCGCCAAGGCGGCGATGGTGGCGGTGGAGTACGACGAGTTCGGGTGCGGCCGCGCGGAGCGCATGCACTCCCAGTTGTGGGCGGACCTGATGAGCGACCTGGATCTCGACCACGCGTACGGACGGTATTTGGAGTCGGCCGGCTCCGAGACCCTGGCGACCGTGAACCTGATGTCGCTGTTCGGGCTGCACCGCCGTCTGCGCGGGGCGCTGGTGGGACACTTCGCGGCCGTCGAGGTGACTTCGTCACCGGGCGCGGCGAGGCTGGCGACCGCACTGCGCCGCCTCGGCGCGGGGCCCGCGGCTCAGCTCTTCTACGACGAGCACGTGGAGGCGGACGCCGTCCATGAGCAGCTCGTGCGCCGGGAGGTCGTCGGAGGACTACTGGAGGAGGAACCGGGCCTCGCCGCGGACGTCACCTTCGGCATCGAGGCCACGGGTTTCCTGGAAGACCGGCTCCACGCGCGCGTGGTGGGCGCCTGGCTCGCCGGCCGATCCGCGCTCCGTACGCCTCTCGGTACTCCGTAGGGCGGCGTGGGACGGGCGCCGCCGGCATCAGGCTCAGGCCGGCGGGTCTCAGGCCGGCAGGTCTCAGGCGGGATGGCCGGGAGAGAAGCCTGCGGCGTCGCTGAGGCTGAGCAGACCGGGCGGGCCGGGTGCCGCGTCCTCCGGATCGCTTTCGGCGATCGGGGCGAGCAGGAATCCGACGTGGTCTCCACCGTCCCACCGGGTCTCCACCTGGCCCACGAACCAGGCGGAGGCATCGGCGAGTACGGGTACGCCGCCGGGACCGGACGTCCAGTCCACGCGGGCGAACTTGTCGATCTCGTCGCCGGTCTCCTCGCCGAACAGCCGCGCCGTGTCCATCCGGTCACGGCCCAGGACGTGCACCGCCAGGTGGGAGGAGCGACAGGCCACACCGAAGGTGTGGTTCCGTCGGGACAGCCACACCGTGAAGCGCGCCGGGCTGATCGAACACTGCGACGCGAACCCCACGAGACACCCCGCCCGCTCACCGTCCGCGGCCGCAGCCGTCACGACGTACAGGGGGTGATCGAGCAGCTCCGTGAAGGCGTCAAGGCCCGACATGGGCGACTCCCCTGGAAGACGCCGCCGAGTTCCCCTGCCCTGCTCCCACGCTCAACCGGGGGCCTCGGCGTCGCCGTACGTGTACGCGGTGCGGACGTGACCGTCGCGGGCGTGGACGACGACCTGCGCGGGTGTGTGGTCCTTGGCCCGGTCGCGTGCCGCGTCGATCGCGTCCTTCTGCGTGCGATGCGGCACGTGCAGCATCCGACGGCCTTCCCTGCCCTCGACCTGCCACTTCACGCCCGCGGCCGCCGCCCGCTCTCCGGACGGTGTGACGTGGTAGACAGTCCGTTTCGCTGCCATGATCCTTCTCCTCGCCGTTGGGGCGGACTCGCTGCGCCGCCGAGAACCCCACCTCTCCTACCAATAGTGCCGTCGGCCACCCACCGCGTGTCCGAGCGCGCCGAGGATCCAGAGGACGGCGCCGAGGACCACGAGAACGATCCCGATGGTCCACAGGACGGCGATGCCTGCGGCGAAACCGATGACGAGCAGAATCACTCCGACGAGGATCATGATCTCGTTCCTCCCTGCGTTGCGTCCGGGGGCGGCCGAGTCGTGCAGCAGCCGTTCACCCTTCACCTACGCACGTCGACTACCCGCATCCCGCTGCCGTATGGGTGGCCGAGGCCCGATCGCGCTCGAAGGTGCCTCTCTCGGCAACCGAAAGGGTGCGGCGCGTCACTCGCTGTGTCAGCGTGACGGGGAACGTTCGGGTACGTCCGCAGCAGGAGAGAAGAACCCGGTACGTCGAGCTGTACCTGCCGGCCGCCGAATGCCCGCCTCGTGCCCGGGTAGGCGCGGTGCACACCGTGGACGGGCCGCCGCACCAGAAGCAGCACGTTCCTTCCTCATCCACACCGCAGACCGCCGACCAAGGAGTGACCATGCCTCGCGGTTCCAGCGCAAAGCGTGAGCGCCAGTACGAACACATCAAGGAGAGTGCCGAGCAGCGCGGCGAGAGCACCAAGCGGGCCAAGGAGATCGCCGCGCGCACCGTCAACAAGGAACGCGCCCGCGCGGGAGAGTCGAAGACCGCGAGCCGCTCGTCCATCCAGGACATGTCGTCCTCCAAGCGCGGCGGTCAGCGCTCCCACAGCCGCTCGCAGGGCCCCACGAAGGAGCAGCTCTACAACGAGGCGAAGCAGCGCAATGTCGAAGGCCGTTCGAAGATGGACAAGGCCGAACTCAAGCGCGCCCTCGGCCACTGAAGCCCGTTCCGGACACTGTGAGGCCCCTCCCATGAACCGCGCGGCGCTCTTCGACGTGGACGGCACCCTGGCCGACACCAACCACCTGCACGTGACCGCCTGGTGGGAGGCGCTCCGGCAAGCCGGGCACCACGTTTCCACGCACGCGATCCACCGGGCTGTCGGCCTGCCCGGCGAAGACCTCCTCGGCCACCTGCTGGGGGAGGACCGCGACCACGGGGACGATGATCGGTTGAGCACCGCGCACGACACCCTGTACGCAACCTACTTCGACCGGCTGGCCGCCCTGCCCGGAGCCGCCCCTCTCCTGCGCGAGCTGGCGGGCGCGGGCTGGAAGATCGTGCTGGTCACCTCGGCCAAGGACCGGGAACTCACGGCCCTGCGCCAGGCCATCGACGCGGACGACGCCATCACCGACACCGCCACCTCGGACGACGTCGAGACCGGGAAGCCGGCGGCCGAGCCCGTCCGGCACGCCCTGGAGCTCGTACATGTTCCGGCCGAGCGAGCGGTGTTCGTCGGCGACACGGTGTGGGACATGAAAGCCGCCACCCGCGCGGGCGTGACCTGCGTCGGGCTGCTCTGCGGCGGGATCCCCCGCGCGGACCTGCGGGAGGCGGGCGCTGCCGCCGTGTACAGCGATCCGGCGGACCTTCTGGCGCACCTCGACACCAGCCCGTTCTCGGCGCGGTGACCGCGACGGCCGAGGAGGGGTGACGACGCGAGCGGTGGGGACAGACCAGCGGGGGCGGTTCGGTGACCGGTCGCCCGGGCCCGACACCGCCCCGCGCTGAAGCGCTGAAACACCGAAAGTGGCGCTAGTCCTTCATCGCGTCCTTGATCTTCTCCTTGGCCTGACGAGCGTCTCCCTTGGCCTGCTCCGCTCGGCCTTTCGCTGTGAGTCGCTCGTTCCCGACGGCCCGGCCGGCCGCTTCCTTGGCCTTGCCCGTGGCCTGCTCCTTCTTGGCACGCATCTTCTGCTCACCCGACACAGCTGGGCTCCTCTCGTGCGACATCGTTCACTGTGGAGCGGCTAGCCCGTTCCGGTGGCCCGTAAACGTGCACGGGCGGCACGCTGGAGATCGCCGGAAGACGGCACGGCACGCTGCCGGGCCCGCACCGCGCCCGCCGTGCCCTGCCGCTACATGTGCGGCTGCCCGTAGTACCGGGCGAACTGCTCGAGATAGGTGGGCTCGCCGGTGTACTTGGCCGCGTCGAACTCGGGGGCGTCCTTGATCTGGTCCTTCGTCCGGTCGACGTAGACCGTCTCCTCCGTGATGTCGATCAGCTTGATCGTCCCGGCCGGCAGGAGAACATGCTTGCCGAAGATCCACACCCCGGTGTCGACGACGATGTGGGAGGCGCCGACCTCCTCGGAATGCTTGCTGACCTTGCCGATCGCACCGTCGGTGGCCTCGACCTTGTAGCCGACGAGATCGGTCCCCTGCTGGTATCCCGCGGCCGGGCGGTAGACCCAGATATCGAATTCGCTCACAGCCATGCCCTTCCGTGCAAGAAGTGCCAGTTCGTGGAGAATCTGCCGGGCTTCACGCGAGGTGAAACGGAAGTGCGGAACTCCCACCCGGCTGCCTGCCCTTCCATCGAGCTTCCGGGCCGGCCACCTCCTGCGTACCGACGCACTCTCCGGTCACACGTCCGTAGTCGCCAACGTTCCTCCCGCGACCGGCGATTCGGGCAGGGGCATGGACGGGGGCGTCGACCGGTTCGGCGGCGGTGGCACGGCGGTGGCGCGTAGGTCGACGGGCGGCGGAACATCCGCGTCGCCGGCCTGCCCGCCATGTGAGGGATCATGGACGGAGAAGCGGGAGAAGGGACGGAACGGACGATGCGCAACCGCAGTGTCGCCGACCTGATGACGCCGACCGCGGTGGCCGTGCAGCCGGGGACGCCGTTCAAGGAGATCGCGCGGCTGCTGGACGAGTACGGCATCACCGCCGTACCGGTCGTCGACGAGGCGAACCGGCCGATCGGGGTGGTCTCCGAGGCGGATCTGCTGCGCCGCCACACCGCGAAGGACGGCCCGAGCACAGCCGGAGCGATGATGTCCAGCCCCGTCGTCGCGGCCCGTCCGTCCTGGACGGCGGTGGAGGCCGCGCGGCTGATGGAGCGGCACCGGGTGAAGCGGCTGCCCGTGGTGGACGCGGACGGGCAGCTCATCGGGGTGCTCAGCCGGAGCGATCTGCTGCAGTTGTTCCTGCGCCGGGACCGGGCGATCCAGGAGGAGATCCTGGAGGACGTGGTCATCCGGATCCTCCGCCACTCCCCCGCCGCGCTCCATGTCGACGTGGACGAGGGCCGGGTCACGCTCAGCGGCACGCTGGAGCGCCGGAGCCTCGCACCCGTCTTCGTACGCCTCTGCGAGAGCGTCGACGGCGTCGTGGAGGTCGTGGACCGGCTCTCGTACAAGGACGAAGACGAGGACGGCAACGGAGGCGGAGACGACAACCGGGGCGGGGACGGCGACCAGAGCGGGAACGAGGACGAGAGCGACCGCGAGGACGACCTCACCCCACGCCCCTGACACGCGACCGGGCCCGTCGGCGGGAAGCCGACGGGCCCGGTGCGCGAGGCGGTTCCGTCAGGAGACCGCCTCCGGCCAGCCGTATCCGGGGCCGGTGTGCTGGGGTACGGTCCCCGCGCCCACCGCTTCCATCTCCCGGTTGGCCTCGCGCATCAGCTGACCGGCCAGGTCCTTCATGGCCCGACTCGCGGCGAGCTCGTCACCGATCGCCGGAACATCCACGTCCGACGGGTTGCAGCGTGCGCTGCCGTGGCCGGTGAGGGTCGACGTACCGGTGTTGAGGTGCGCCTCGGCCTTGGTCCTGCCGTCCTCTTCGACCAGTTCCAGGCCGACCGTCCACTCCAGTGTCCGTGTCATGGTCTGCCTCCTCGTGCCGTCGGGACGCGTAGGACCGCCGCGCGCCCCTTCCTACCTACCAGGATCCGCCCACGCGCGCGTGGGCGCGCGCCGACGGCGGTCCCGCGGGGGCCTGCCTGCCCTTGACCCGGACCCGGTTCAGGGGCGCCGGGGCTATCTGCTTGTGCGCCCTCAGGTAGTCCACGAAGCTCTCGTGGTCGGCACCGTTGCGGACAGGGGCGGTGTAGCCGGCGAAGGCGGTGTAGCCGTCGGCTCCGACGACCGTGTACGCCAGTGCCGCCACCCGGTAGGTGCCCGCCGGGTGGATCGGCAGGCCATTGATCCGTACGTCGCCGAACGCGATGCGCTCGCCGACCGGGCGGGCCGGGTCGTAGCTGTACGAGACGTTCTTCGACACCGCGAGCGGGGCGAACTTCACCGTCCCGTCCGCCTGCCTCTGCCACTGCTGTTCGAGGATCGCGTCCAGCTGACGCCCCTTCACGGTCACGGTGAGGACCGGGTTTCCGTAGCCGTAGGCGTTCCAGGACTCGCCGAACAGGATGCGGCCGTCCGCGTCGGCGGGGTGGCTCCCCTTGGCGTACGGGAGGTCGGTGCGCACCGCGTTGCTGCCCTTGGCGGGCTGCGCGGCGATCAGCGCGAGATCGGCCTTCCCCTCGGGGGTGCGGTTGGCGTTCCAGTACTGGACGTCGGCGAACAGGTCGGCCGCGGTACTCTCGCCGACGGCGTTCGCCGCGCGGGTGAAGGGGCCGGTCTGGGTCGCCAGCGGCTCGGCGAAGCGCTCGGCTCCGCGCGCGGCCCAGTGGTCGACGATCTTCTTGACCTCCGGGTCCGGTGCCACGTCACGGGTGACCGCGTGGTTGACGGAACGGGTACGGTCCCGGAGGACCTCGCCGCTCGCCGGATCGATGGACAGGTTGATCTCGTTGATCAGGGCGCCGTGGTTGCCCGTCTCGACGACCGGGCGGGGAACGCCGGCCGGGTCGGGCACCATGCAGTTGAAGCGCGTGTGCCAGTCCCCGGTGACGACCGCGTCGATCTCGGCGGAGACCTTCTTCGCCAGGTCGATCACCGGCCCGTAGGCGTCGCCGCACTCGTTGTAGCCCAGGTCCGCGCCGTTCCGCGGCGACCCGCCCTCGTGCACGTTGAGGACGATGGCCTCGACCCCGCGGCTCTTGAGCTCCTTGACGTACCGCTCGATCGTGCTCACCTGGTCCAGGGCGCGGAGTCCCGGCTGGAAGGACGTCGAGCCGGTGACGGTGGCCTCGGTGGTGGTGGAGAGGAAGCCGACCGGGACCCGCTTGCCGTCGGCTGAGGTGAACCACTCGATGCGGTACGGGTCCACGATCGGCTTCCCGGTCCGCGCGTCGACGATGTTGCCGGTCAGGAAGTCGAAGTCCGCGCCGTGGAAGCGCTGTCCGGTGGAGTCCGTGAAGCAGCTCTCCACTCCGACCGTACCGAAGCACGTGCCCTTGCCCATGTGATCGACGAGGAAACTCGGGGACACGTCCAGCTCGTGGTTGCCCACGGCCGTGAAGTCCAGCCCCAACTTGTTGAGGACCTCGATCGTCGGCTCGTCCTGGAAGGCGTCCACTTCGAAGGGCCAGCCGGCGAAGCTGTCGCCGGTGGCGAAGAAGCGGGAGTTGGCGTGCCCGGAGCGCAACCGGTCGAGATGGGTGGCGAGATAGGCGGCTCCACCGACGGTCACCTGAGTGCCGCCGCCCGCGGGAATCTGTCCGCCCTGTCCGGGGAGGGGCGGCTGGAGGTAGCCGTGGAAGTCGGTGATGCTGAGGAGTTGGACGTCGAGGGTGTCGTCTGCGGAGGCCGGTGCGACGGACAGTGCGCCGCCGATGAGGGCGGTGCCCGCGGCGATGACGCCGATCCGGCGAAGGACGTTTCTCAAGGCGATGACTCCTTCGGAGTGGAACGAGCACCTCCATCTGAACCGGTGTCGGTGTCATGGCCATGAACTTCGAACAGCGCTCTACGGCATGGGACATGACCGGGCTTCATCGCGGCAGGCCCGAGTCGGTCATGTGCGGAATCGCGCCCCTTCCGCCACAGATCCGTCGATCCGCACGGCGTGAATTCGCGGCGGCGGGGCGGGGGGGCGGCGCGCCGACTCGGCGTCATCCAGGGCGAGCCGCCCCGCCGCGGTCCGCCCGCATCCCGCCGCACCTCACCCAGGCGGACGGATCCGGCATTTCGGGCGCTCCCCGATTCGTTGCACCATGCGCCGGCGTCCGTCGGCGACGACGCTCGCAGCCTCGGGTCCCGTCGGCCGCCCTTGACGCGCGCGTCAAGAGCGCGCGAAACATTTCCGCCGGACGGCCCACAGCGCCCCGACTGGTCGAGGATCAACCCTCAAGGAGTTGATGTTCGGTGACGACACAGACCACGCGGTGGGCCACGGGAAGCGGCGGAGCGATGGAGGGCACCCGCTGGTACGCGGCGAACGGCACCCCGCCGCCCGCGCACATCGTGCCCGCCGAGGAGACCATCAGCGTCGCCGCCGCCCACCAGCTCATGGCCCAGGGCTCCGCCATCCTCTGGCGCGGCGACTACCCGTCGGCGCGCCGGCTCCTCGCCGCGCTCGGCCGCCGGGCCGAGCGCGGGCGCACCGCGCCCGCCCAGTCCCCCGCCGACACCTTCCGGCGCCAGCGCCTCGCCCAGTCCCACCGGGCCGTGTTGCTCGGCCGGTTGCTCGTGCCGTACGAGCACGACTGGTGGATCCCGCTGCGCGGCGCGCCCCGCGTGCGCGAGGCCTGCGTCCAGGCGTACGGCCCCAGCTCGGGCCCCGGCGTCGGCTCACTGCGGGAGCTGCTCGGCGTCATCGGGTCGTACGAATGGCGCCGGAAGGGTGTGGAGATCCTGGCGCTCGGGGGCGACCGCGTCCACCCGCACTACGGCGTGTTCTCGCCGGTCCGCGGGGAGTACGTAGACCTGGTCGCGGAGGCCGAACTGCCCGCCGGAGGCACGGCCTTCGACATCGGTACGGGTACGGGCGTGCTCTCCGTCGTGCTCGCCCGGCGCGGGATGCGCCGGGTCGTCGCCACGGACACGGACGCCCGCGCGGTGCTGTGCGCCCGCGACAACGCGGACCGTCTTGGGCTCGCCGCGCGGATCGATGTGCGCCACGCGCACATGTTCCCCGAGGGCCGCGCGCACCTGATCGTCTGCAACCCGCCGTGGCTGCCCGGTGTGCCTCGCACGCCCCTCGACCGGGCGGTGTACGACCCGGAGAGCCGGATGCTGCACAGCTTCCTGACCGGCCTAGCGGACCACCTGGAGCCGGGCGGCGAGGGCTGGCTGATCCTCTCCGACCTCGCCGAACGCCTCGGGCTGCGCGGTCGTACCGAACTCGTCGACGCGATCGCGGCGGCGGGCCTGCGCGTGGTGTCCCGTACGACCACCAAGCCCCGGCACTCCCGGGCGGCCGACCGCTCGGACCCGCTGCACCGGGCCCGCGCCTCCGAGGTCACGTCGCTGTGGCGGCTGGCGGTGGCCTGAGCCTGGGGGCCCGAGCCTGTGGACCTGAGGCCGGGGGCCCGCGCCCCTGGCCTGGGGTCATTGCCTGAGTGAGAACCGACGGCACCGTCTCCCGCGTGTTGGTGGCCAACGGCCTGTTCCGGTCGTGACACCTGGGAACGGAGTGCGTGCTGTGACGGAAGTGGAGAAGGACTTGGCGGGCGCCGACGCGGAGGCCGAGGCGTCGCCGAGCCTCTGGCGTCAGCGCGACTTCCTGCTGCTGTGGAGCGGCCAGACGGTCAGCGAGATGGGCTCGGCCGTCACCCACGTCGCCCTGCCGCTGCTCGCGGTCGTCGCGCTCCAGGCAAGCACGTTCGAGGTCGGGCTGCTGACCGCCGCCACCACGCTGGCGTTCGCGCTGATCGCGCTGCCGGCCGGTGCGATGGTGGACGGCGCTCCGAAACGTTCCGTCATGATCGTCTGCAATCTGCTCCGTCTGGTGATCGTCGGATCGGTGCCGGTGGCGGCCGCGTTCGACGTCCTGACGATGGCGCAGCTGTACGTGGTCGCGGTGGCGGCCGGTGTGTGCACGGTCTTCTTCGACATCGCATACCAGAGTTACGTACCGTCCCTGATCCGCCCCGACCACCTGATGGACGCCAACGGGAAGCTGGGCACCACCCAGGCGTTCGCGCAGCTCGCGGGGCCGAGTCTGGGCGGCGGTCTGGTCGGTGTGGTCGGCGCAGCGGGCGCGCTGATGGCCGACGCGCTGTCCTACGCGGTCTCGGTCCTGTCGGTCCTCGGGATCAGGAAGCGGGAGGATCCGCCGGCGGCGCGGCAGGCGGACGAGACCCTGCGGCGGCGGATCACCGAGGGACTGCGGTTCGTCCTCGGGCACGGCATCCTGCGCCGGGTCGTGGCATGCACGGCCACCGCGAACCTGTTCTCCGGGATGAGCACGGCGCTGGCCATGGTCTTCCTCGTCCGGGTGCTGCACGTGAGTCCCGCGCTGACCGGGCTCGTCATGGCGGGCGCGGCCGTCGGCGGGATCGCCGGGGGCGCTTTCGCCGGCCGGCTCGCCCAGAGGATCGGCTCGGCCCGGATCATCTGGGTGTCGATACTGGTCTTCAGCGCGCCGCAGGTCGTCGCGGCGGCCGCGTGGCCGGGCTGGGGAGTGCTGCTGTTCCCCCTGGGCTGGGGCGTCGCGTACTTCGCCGGGATGGTCTACAACATCGCGCAGCTCAGCTACCGCCAGTCGGTGACGCCGCCGGAGCTGATGGGCCGGATGAACGCGGCCGTCCGCTGGGTGGTGTGGGGCACGCTGCCGCTCGGCGGCGTCCTCGGCGGGGCGCTCGGCACCCTGATCGGGGTGCGGCCCGCGCTCTGGGTGGCGTTCGTCGGTTCGTGGGCGGCCGGGTGGTTCGTGTTCTTCTCTCCGCTGCGCCGCATGCGCGATGTCCCCCGACCGGAGTCGGCGTCCGCCCCTTCGTGACGCGGTGCGTACGCCCAAAGTCCAAGCCCTCCCACGCGCGCGTCCATGTGCACGGGTTCCCGGGCCGAGGAAGCTGCGGTACGCCCGGTTCCGCGAGGGGCGGCCGCCGCGGCCCGCGCGACGCCCCGGGGAGGAGTGCTCCATGCCCGCTCGAAGATCCCTACTGGTCACCGCGCTCGCCGCCGTGACCCTCACTCTGACCGGCGGTGGAGGCGCTTCCGCGGTTCCACCCGTCGAGTCGGCCCCGGCGGCCGCGCCCGCCGCCACCTACACCGTGACGGTCGGCGCCAAGGGTTCCTGGACCCACCCCGACGACACGCCCGCCGCCCCCTACATCGACAAGGACGGCACCTTCTACTTCCAGCAGGCCCACGCGCTCTACGGAGCGACGCAGCCCCGGAAGTGGACCTTCTTCACCGGGTCCGACTTCGACACGGCCACCCGGTCGAGCGCGATCAGCGACGCCGTCGACCCGGCGAACGGCAACGACCGCAACAACGACACGACCTGGCGGTGCAACAACAGCCCGACGGGCCTGGAGTCCACCGCCCCGCCGGCCGGCTCGGGCTACTCCCAGAAGAACTTCTGCGACCTGGCGGGGGTGTGGGTCGACCCGGACACCGGCGACTGGTACGGCCTGGTGCACAACGAGTTCACCCCGCAGCCCTTCGGTGACGGCGTCCACTACGACGGCATCGACTACGCGGTCTCCACCGACCGGGGTCGGACGTGGCGCATCAAGTCCCATGTCATCACGTCCCCGTACAGCACGAAGCGGGGTGACACGGCCGCCTTCCCGCAGCAGACGTACCACTACGGCGACGGCGATCCGCGGCTGTTCGTCGACACCGCCTCGGGCTACTTCTACGCCTTCTACGGCTCCCGGATCGTGGAGAAGGGCGGCGGTTGGAAGGCCTTCCACGCGCATGTGGCCCGGGCCCCGATCTCCGGCAAGATGGCGCCCGGTTCCTGGCGGAAGTGGTACGACGGTGCCTGGACCGAGCCGGGTGTGGGCGGCCGGGAGAGCAACATGGTGCCGGTCGGCGCCACCAGCACCACCGGCTACACCCCCGTCGCCGACGAGTACGACCCGGCCACCGCGGGCACGGTGAGCCAGCAGGTCGCGGCCGGCTCGATGCCGCCGACCTCGCCGCTGTTCGTCATGGACATCACGTACAACGCGCATCTGGGGCTCTACGTCGGCCAGCCCCAGGCCGTCGACCAGAGCGGCAACGCTCCCCAGCAGTTCTACGCCACAGACGACCTGTCGAAGCAGCAGTGGCGGCTGATCGGGGACACCGGCAGCCACACCAACGCCTCCTGGTACCGCTGGTTCCTGGACAGCACGAGCCGGACGAGTTCGGCGATCGTGGGCAAGAGCTTCCGCTCGTACTGCTCCTTCGGCTGCTCGGGCGGTTCGTCCAGCGAGTACGTCAACGTCTCCATCGGTACATCGGCCCCGGCCGACCCCGTCGACCCGACACGGACCCACCGGATCTCGTCCGACGGCGGGCGCGTCCTCGCCCAGGTCTCCGGCGGCTCCGCGACGACCTCAGTGTCGGCTCCCACCGGAGCGACCCTGGAGTCGTGGACCTTCACGCCGCTGGGCGACGGCGCCTACCGGATCGCGAACGGCGCCACCGGCGGGCTCCTGGGCGTCGACTCCACCGTCACGGGCAGCCGCGCGTGGGGCACCCGGCCGACCGTGACCGCGGTCGGGGCGGGCGGTCCGAGCGTCGGGCAGCAGTGGTTCGTGGTCCCGGGCACCACCGCCTCCGGGGCGCCGACCGGTGCGTACCGGCTGGTGAACCGATACAGCGGCCTGGTGATCGGCATGTCCGCCGACTCCGCGCGGCCCGCCGAGACCACGCCAGGACGCTCCTGGACCGACACGTCCGGCAGCGGGGTCGGCGGGGCGCGTACGGCGGCGGAGCAGACGCTCACCCTGACCCCCGTGGGCGAGGCGCCCGGATCGCTCGACGGCGTACGGACCCTGGTGACCGGCGGCAAGGCGCTGGACAACCCGGGGCACAGCACGACCCCGGGCACCCAGCTCATCACGTACACGGCCAACGGCGGCGCCAACCAGAACTGGCGCTTCACCCGGCAGCCGGACGGGTCGTACGAGCTGGTCAACGTCGAGTCGGGGCTCTGCGCGGACGTCGACGGGGGTTCCACCGCGGCCGGCGCGAAGGTGATCCAGTGGACGTGCACGGGCGGCGCCAACCAGCGCTGGACCGCCACGCGCCGCGCGGACGGCACGTACACCGTCGCCTCACTCAAGAGCGGTCTGCTGCTCACGACGGCCTCGGCGGCTAGCGGCTCCCTGGCGACCCAACAGCCCGACACCGCCTCGCCGTTGCAGCGGTGGACGATCACCTGACCTCCCGTACACCGCGCGCCGAGACCTCGAGTGCCCCCGCCCCACGGCGGGGGCACTCGCCGTAACCGACCAGTAGACCAAGACAGTTCCTCGACTCCCTGCAAGATCTCCGCTCCTCTCCGGAGACCTCCACGGAACAAACACGTTCGCTCGGGCAACCATGTTGATCATCACGCGGAATCTCATGTTCCGCTCACGGAACGAGCGCGGACCGCGGCTAGCGTCCCCTGTTGATCTTGCTGAGCGGCAGGATCGGAAGGGACGACACACCCGTGTCCAGACACACAGCCGGACATTCCGGCGCGCGGCGGCGCAAGGGGCGCATAGCCCTGGCCTCCGCACTGGTCCTGGCGGCCGAGGCCGCCCTCATATCCGGCCAGACCGCCGCGGCGGCACCGGACGAGCCGACCGCACCGGCCGCCACCACCTCCGCCAACTCCCCCTCCCCGCAGGAGATCTGGGAGTCGGACCTGGCCTGGGCGGCCCAGCACGCGAAGGGCTCCATCGCCTGGGCCCTGGCCGAGGCGAAGAAGACCGGGAAGAAGACCGTCGTCACCGACGAGACGACCCCCACCACCTACACCGTCGCCAACCCGGACGGCACCCTCACCACCGAGCTGACCGCCGGCCCCGAACGGGTCTGGAAGAACGGCGCGTGGCAGAAGGCCGACGCCACCCTCACCGAGGCCGCCGACGGCACCGTCACCCCCAAGGCGCACCCGGGCGGCCTCCGCCTGGGCGGCAAGAGCGGCGTCCGGCCGAAGTCGCTGCGCGCCGCGCAGGACGACACCGCCCGCGACCTGGTCACCCTGGGCAGCGGCGAGAGCCAGGTGGCCCTCCGCTGGAAGGGCGGGCTGCCGAAGCCCGAACTGGACGGCACCCGCGCCCGCTACAAGAACGCCGTGCCCGGCGCCGACGTCGTCGTCGAGGCCACCCGTACCGGCTTCGAGCAGTTCGTCGAGGTGCACGAGCGGCCCACCGGCGCGTACACGTACACCCTCCCCGTCACGGCCAAGGGCCTGAAGGCGGAGGCGAACAAGGACGGCTCGGTCACCTTCACCGACGCCGAGACGGGCGCCGAGCGGGCCACCATGCCCGCCCCCGTCATGTGGGACGCCTCCGTCGACGAGCGCTCCGGCGAGCACACCCGCCGCGCCCGCGTCGACATGAAGGTCGTGGACAAGGGCGACGGCGAACTCGACCTCGTCGTCACCCCCTCGGCGGCCTTCCTCGCCGACCCGGCCACGCGGTACCCCGTCACCGTCGACCCGTCCACCTCCGCGCTGTCGAACACCTTCGACACGTACGTGCAGCAGGGCGAGACCGTCGACTGGTCCAACGACACCGAGCTCGACTTCGGCAACCCCGGCACGAAGAACACCGACGGCACCCCGCGTACCGCGCGCTCGTTCATCAGCTGGAACACCACGCCGATCCAGGACGCGCTGATCGTCGACACCAACCTGGCGCTGTGGAACTTCCACTCCGGCAACACCGACTGCGCCGCGCAGTCCTGGACGGTCTGGGACACCAGCGCGCCGTCCACGTCCTCGCGCTGGACCGCGCAGCCCACCTGGAACCAGCAGTACCACTCGTCGACCGAGACCAAGGGCAGCCCGGACTGCGCCGCCCAGCCGGACGGCTGGATCAACGCCGACGTCGACACGCTCGTCCAGTCCTGGGCGTCCGCGAAGGCGACCCGCGGCCACATGGGCCTGCGCGCGGCCACCGACGACATCAGGGCGTGGAAGCGGGTCAACTCCGCCAACAACGCGGCCAACCAGCCCAAGCTGACGGTCACCTACAACTACCGGCCGTCGGACGGCACGAACCGTCAGGCCGGCGCGCCGTTCCGGTCGTACGCGGGCGTGTGGGCGGT
Organism: Streptomyces sp. NPDC026092; assembly: GCF_040638605.1. Classification (NCBI taxonomy): domain Bacteria; kingdom Bacillati; phylum Actinomycetota; class Actinomycetes; order Kitasatosporales; family Streptomycetaceae; genus Streptomyces; species Streptomyces sp. NPDC026092. Next base: position 27,964 of record NZ_JBEZYN010000031.1, on the reverse strand, counting down.
CGACTCCACCACCCCCACGCTGCGTGACACCTTCACCGACCCGGACGGCGACCAGGTCAACGGCACCTTCCAGGTCTACGACGCGGCGACCGACACGCCCATCACCACCCCGGCCGGGGAGGGGCTGATCGTCTCCGGCTTAGTGGACTCGGGCAAGCCGGCCTCCGTGACCGTCCCGGCGGGGCAGCTGCAGAACGGCCGGACGTACAAGTTCCGTACGAACGCCTACGACGGCACCCACTACAACCTGAGCTGGTCCCCCTGGACCCAGTTCGTCGTCGACACCACCGCCCCCGGTGTGCCGCAGAGCGTCTCCTCGGCCACCTACCCGGAGAACTGGGGCGGCGGCGGTGCCGGCGTCACGGGCGACTTCGCCGTCACCACGGGTGCGCCGGACGCCTACGAGGTGCGGTACCGGCTCGACCCGTACTCCGACGACGCGGACGACGCCGGCTGGGCCTCCGTGAACACCACCAGCGGGACGGCGGCGGCCAGGGCCGCGGCGGCTCCGGCCGCTCCCGCCGCGCCGGACGCCTCCTACGCGGTCACCCCCGCGGCGGACGGCAACCACGTGGCGCAGACCCGCACCGTCGACCGCGCGGGGAACGTGGGCCCGATCCGGGACTACGGGTTCACCGCCGGGAGCCGGGACTACAACCGCCCGCAGAAGATCGACATCAAGCTCCCGGCCAACGACAGCAGCTCTCAGCAGCCGGACCCCACCGATCCTCCGAAGCCCGCCTGGGAAGGCTGGAAGCAGGGCAGCTCGGCCGCTCGTGCCTTCAAGACCGGTGACGACACCCAGGTCACGGTCACTCCGAAGGACCAGGCGTCCAAGGCGTTCACGCAGAAGGCCGCGCGGGATCTCCGGCTGCGCGCCCCCTCGCGCCCGGATCCGGTCGTCAAGGACGCCTGGTGCCAGCCCGATCTGTTCGGCGAGGCGCAGAAGTCGCTGATGACCCGGACGCAGGCCTGCGTCTTCCTCGACCTGACCTTCATCGCGGAGAGCAAGCTGGAGGACGGCGTCGTTCCGGTCAAGTACCGGGCCGACTTCGAGGTGCACTTCCAGGTCAAGACCGACGCCCATGGCGACGCCATCAAGACGTGGGTGCAGATCAACCCGGTCTACAACGACTTCCCCGGCAACGAGCGCGCGGTGGTCATGGGCGCAGGCAACCCCGGCGCCTGGTTCGACTCGATGTGCGTGAGCGACGGCTGCAACACCGGCGGCGACAGCGGGCGGCAGAACATCGACTTCTACGGCGACCTCACCTGGAAGGGAGGCATGAACGGCAACGACCCGGTCGACTCCCACATGGCGACCGGTACGGCCGACCACAAGTGGAACGGCGCCGTGGACAACGCCGCCGGCACCACCGACGACGCCCAGTCGAAGACCATGCCGGTCTTCTTCAACGGCCGCCCCGTCACCGAGGTGGAGCCCCCGCCGGGCCTGAACGGCAAGAAGGGCGAGTGGCGGGACGACTACGCGTCCTGGCAGTCCCCGCCGCTGTTCGTGACCTGCGACAAGGTCGCCTCCTACGGCGCCCCGGGCTGTGTGCTGCCGCAGTACGCGCCGACGTACGTGTTCAACACCGCCGCGTACCCGGAGGCGGCCGCCCACGCCTGGCTGATCCAGAACAAGTCGAAGGTCAAGGGCCTGGGCCAGAGCTGGGACGCCCCGCTCCGGTACCTGCCGCCGCAGGCCCGGAACAAGCACGACTACGACTCCCAGAAGAGCCGGGACGCGATGTGCACCCGCTACAAGGGGCCGAAGTCGAGCGGTACGGGTTGGGTTCCGCGCAAGACGTTCCTGCCCCACCCGAAGACGGCCCTGCACCACTCGGGACCGCACTTCGACGAGGTCAACTGCGACGAGTTCCCGTTCGCGTCGACGTACCAGTCGGCCGGCATGAAGGCGATCGACGGCGGCAAGAACGAGGCGCCGGGCGGTGGCGCGGACTGCATGCAGACCGTGTCGGCGACGACGGACGACGGAAGCGTCCACTTCCTGGACGACACCCGGTACGACCCTCCGACGTTCGACGAGGTCTGTGGCCGGTCGTCGATGTCCGGTGACGTCAACCAGGGCTCGATGCGGCCGTTCGGCGACTTCGCACGGCAGATGCGGCTCCTGGACGAGCAGGCGTACTTCCTGGATCCGGGCAACGCCTGGTTCAAGGGCTGCGACACCTCGAAGGCCGACCTCATCTGCACGATGACGAAGCCGTAGAACCACTGCGGCGAACACGGCAGGGCCCACCCCGGAGAACCAGGGGTGGGCCCTGCCCGTCCACCCTGCCCGTCCACCCTGACCGTCTAGCCGACCGGGTGGACGGGCCGCCAGTCGGGGAGGGTCTCGTCGAGGGTCGGATACCGCGGTTCCTGCCAGACGAGGCATCCGTACACGATGCCGGGCACGGCGGGGCCCATCAGGTCGGCCGGGCCTTCGCGGAGTGTCCGGACGACGGTTTCCAGGTACGCGGCGATCGACGGAAAGAGCGGGTCCTCCATGAACAGGCCCTCGTAGCTCCTCCACGTGCCGAGGCCGTCGGCCGACAGATAGAGGCCGATGTCGGTCGCCTCGCTGTAGTTCCCGACGGGGGCGGCCCACTCCGCGCCCTCCCAGTAGTCCTTGCCGTGGGCGTCGAAGCCCTCCATCCGGGGCCGGATCGACTGGGCCGGGGTGAGCAGCACCCCGTGGGGCAGGAACGCCCCGGTCGCCACCTCGCCCTCTTCGTCGTACTCCTCGATGTCCAGCTGCTCCACGCCTCCGGCCAGTCCCCAGAGGGCGACCAGTTCGGGCGGGAGGCCGAATCCGCAGTACTGCCTGAGGAGACCCTCCGCCTCCGCGATCTCGGCCTCGGTGGCCGGCGGCAGGACCGAGGCGTACGAGGTGGGGGCGTGCTCGCGCAGCCACGCGGTCAACTGCTGCCAGGCGGTGGCCGTCCGCTCGATGAGTTCGGTGTCCATGGCCCCGACCCTACGCAAGGCGTGCGAGGAGGTGGATCTCCTGGAACTGCCTGCGGTCGGTGGGCTGAGGCTCGCGCACCATCCGGGCCACCTCGGCGAAACCGGACTCGCGCAGCAGCGCGGCGATGTGGTCCGGCCACCAGCGATAGGCCGGCGCGACGGTGTGGTCGAAGACCTGCGTCGGGTGAGCCGCGCCCTCGCTGGCCGAGAAGCCGACCAAGAGGTGGCCACCGGGCGTGAGAATCCGCTCGAACTCCCGCAGAATCAGAGGGAGTTCCTGCGGTGGAGTGTGGATGATGGACCACCGTGACAGGACGCCGCCCAGTGTGCCGTCGGCGATGTCCAGCGCGGCCATCGATCCCACGTCGAACCGCAGGCTCGGGTAGGCCTGTCGGGCCAGCTCGATCATCGCGGGTGAGGCATCCACACCGAACGCCTCCAGCCCCAACTCGTCGAGGTGAGCGGTGACATGGCCGGGCCCACACCCCAGGTCCGCGACTCGACCATTCCCACTCGCCCGTACGGACTCGGCGAAGGCCCCCAGGATCGCGCGGTCCAGAGGGCTCTCCCGCAGCGAGTCGCGGAACAGCCGCGCGTAGGTGGCGGCGGCGTCGTCGTACGCATCGCGGGTGGCGGTGAGGGCATCGTGGTCGACCATGGGCGCAACAGTAGTTACCGCGCGACGTCCACGCGGCGGAGCATCGCCAGTCGGCTGGCCGTGCGGTCCAGGTCGCGCATGAGGTCGGAGCCCTCGGGCAGGCCGGCCAGTGGGTCGGCGCCGAGCAGGAACAGGCGGAGGTCGCGGCCGCAGCACACGTCCACCAGGTTGGCGAACCGCCGGCACCCGTCCGCCGTGCAGGACGCCAACGGCCGTACGCCGTCGAGGACCAGGGTGTCGAACCGCTCCGCGAGGGCCAAATAGTCGGGCACCGCGGTGGCGCCCTCGCACAGCTCGTCGAAGCCGAGCCATACGAGGTCAGCGCGGACCGCCTTGGCCGGCAGCTCGCGATGGTAGGCGGGCACGAGGGCGGCCTCGCCGGGGCGCGGCGCCGACAGGCCCCACTCGTCGAGCAGAGCGGTGTCCTCGTCCGTCAGGCAGGCGCCCTCCGCGAACCTCCGTGATCCGCCGTCCTGTCGGGCGCGGGGGTAGTCGGTCGGGCCGGTCACGACCAGGACGTCCATCCGCTCCTCGATGAGGTGGATCGTGGGCTCGAAGAGGTGGTGGTGAACCGGGTTCGGCATCAGCCCGGTGGGTGGGTAGTCGGACGTGGTGACGAGCGTGACGCGCCGGTCGAGGAGCGTACGGACGAGCCGGGCGACCAGCATCGCGTCGCCCGCGTCGTGCGCGTGGAACTCGTCGAAGACCAGCAGCCTGCAGTCGCCGAGCAGCTCGTCGACCGCGCGGTCGACGGCGCTGCGCCCGCCGTCGTGCGACCGGCCTTCGCGGGCCACACCGTCGTGCAGGGCGCGGAAGAAGTCGTGGAAGTGCAGGCGCCGCTTGCGCGTGATCGGCAGGCCGTCGAAGAAGGTGTCCACGAGCCAGCTCTTGCCGCGTCCCACCGGGCCCCAGACGTAGACGTTGCGGGGCGGCGCGGGTGCACGGCGGAACAGGCCGGTCGGGGCCGTCAGTTCACCCGCGAGCCGTGAGAGCCGCTCGGCGGCGTGCTCTTGGGCCGGTGCGAGGGTGAAACCCCGCTCCTGCGCGGCCTGTTGAAAGTGCCGCCGCATCGACTCGTACGGCTTGCGCATCCTCTGGTTCACGCGTCCGCCGATTCGACGATCTCCACCGTGCCGCGGCCTCCGTCGACGCGGATCCGCCGGCCGGTCCGGATCCGTGTGGTCGCGTTGCCGCAGCCGACGACCGCGTGGATGCCGAGTTCGCGGGCGACGGTGGAGGCGTGCGACAGGTTCGCGCCCACATCGGTCACGATCGCCGAGATCCGGGTGAACAGGGGTGTCCAGCCGATGTTCGTCACCGTCGTCACCAGGATCTCGCCCGGCCGCAGGACGTCGCCCTCCTCGACCGTGGCCACGACCCGCGCGATGCCCTCGACGACTCCCCCGGAGGCGGGCGAACCGCTCCCAGGCGGCCGCCCGCGCCTCGTTCTGACGGCCGAGGCGGACGTCGGCGTCCTCCTCGACGGTGCCGGGCAGCTTCTTGCCGTTGGCGCGGATCCGGCTCACCACCCCGAACGCCTCACCACTGGTGTCACGCCACACCCTCAGTTTCCTGGCCGGGAGGAGCGGGATCTCGACTCCCTTCGGCAGGCGTCCGAAGACCAGCTCGTTGGCCTGGGCGAACTTCCGGCCCTGTCCGAACGCGGCCGCGAGCGTGGCCGTGACGGAGAGGTTCATGTAGAAGCGGCCGCCGATGCTGCCGTACATGGGGCGTCCGTGAAGGGTGGCGCCGACCATCACGTCGCCCATGAACCGACGGACGAACGACCAGGTGGCGGGCGTCATGACGTCCGGGACCGCCTCGCCGAGGTTGGCGCTGGTCCACAGGGAGTCGGTGCCGACGGTGGCGTTCCAGACCTCGGGCGCGGGTGCGACGGTGGTGGTGATGGGGCGGGCTGCAGGATCCGGAACCCTACCTCCTCGCGGGCCCACTCGACGTCGCGGCGCTCTCCGTACAGCTCCTCGATCCGGAGCCCGAGCGCGGCGAGTGCGGAGCCTTCCGCGGGGGTGAGGACGGCCGCTTCACGCCGGCCCTCCGGTACGGGCGCCTCCACAGAGAGGCCCAGCAGTCCCGTACCGCCGTGAGCAGCGCGGCCTCACCCCGGATGTTCAGATAGGTGTCCTGCTGTCCGGCGAACGACAGATCGGGCAGGTCCTCGGCCGTGGCCGACGACCGCACGGCGATCGTACGGCCCCCGTCGCCGAGTCCGGCGTAGGCCGCGAGGATCTCCTCGCGCAGCGCGTCGGGCAGCTCGGCCTCGCCGAAGTACCCGCGGATCCGCGCCCCGGCGTCCTCTTCCTTGAGGGCGGAACGGATCCGCTCCTCCATCCCGGCGGCCGCCACGAACTGCCGGTACGCGGCGGTCGTCACGTGGAAGCCCCCGGGCACCGGGAGTCCGCCGCGGGCGAGCTCCGCCAGCGCCGCCCCCTTGCCGCCCGCGTTCTCGAGCGTCGCCGCCGGATCCTCCAGCGCCATCACCGCATGCACGCCGTCCCCCAACCGCTCCGCACAAATGATCATGGTGAGAGTAGCGGCAGGCCACCCGCACAGGAACACCTGTGGAACGCCGCCACCGGCACGGAACCATCGGCGCTCTCCGCGGCGCACGAGAGGCCGGGAGGGTGGATCTTGACGGTTTCTTGACGCCACTGCCGGGGCTCGGGGGTGACTCGTTCCTTACGCTGGCCCGGCCCGTTCCCACGACGGCCGGAATTCGCCCCCCCCACAGCACACCAGGAGCACCTCTCGATGGCCCCCACCGACGAACCGCGTACCAGTCGATTGCGCGCGTGGATGCTGGAGGGGTTGTCCGACATGGGCAAGGGCCGGCCGTCCGTCCCGAAGGCCCAGGCGGAGCCGGTGCACAAGGGGCAGCGGTGGTGGCGGGTGATGTGCCTGACCGGTGTCGACTACTTCTCCACCCTCGGTTACCAGCCAGGCATCGCCGCCCTGGCGGCGGGGCTGCTGTCCCCCGTGGCGACGATCGTGCTCGTCATCGTGACCCTGGCCGGCGCGCTGCCGGTCTACCGGCGGGTGGCCGAGGAGAGCCCGCGCGGCGAGGGTTCGATCGCGATGCTGTCCCGGCTGCTGTCCTTCTGGAAGGGCAAGCTGTTCGTCCTCACCCTGCTGGGCTTCGCGGCGACCGACTTCCTGATCACGATCACCCTGTCCGCGGCGGACGCCTCGACCCACCTGGTGGAGAACCCGCATCTGTCGGAGGCCCTGCACAACAAGCAGGTCCTCATCACCATGGTCCTGATCGCGCTGCTCGGCGCGGTGTTCCTCAAGGGCTTCCTGGAGGCGATCGGCGTCGCCACCGCCCTGGTCGCCGTCTACCTCGCGCTCAACACGGTCGTCGTCGTGACCGGCGTGTGGCACGTCCTGACCGAGGGGCATGTCGTCACGGACTGGACCACGGCACTGACCGCCGAGCACGGCAACGTCTTCGCCATGATCGGTGTGGCTCTGCTCGTCTTCCCCAAGCTCGCACTCGGCCTCTCCGGCTTCGAGACCGGTGTGGCCGTCATGCCGCACGTGGAAGGCGAGCCGGGCGACACGGAGGAGAAGCCCACCGGTCGCATCCGCGGCACGAAGAAGCTGCTGACGACCGCCGCACTGATCATGAGCGTCTTCCTGATCAGCACCAGCTTCATCACCACGGTCCTCATCCCCCACGAGGAGTTCGAGCCCGGCGGCGAGGCCAACGGCCGCGCCCTGGCCTACCTCGCGCACGAGTACCTCGGCAACGCCTTCGGCACCGTCTACGACGTCTCGACCATCCTCATCCTCTGGTTCGCGGGCGCCTCCGCGATGGCGGGTCTGCTCAACCTCATGCCCCGCTACCTGCCCAAGTACGGCATGGCCCCGCACTGGGCCCGCGCGGTGCGCCCCATGGTCATCGTCTTCACCCTGGTCGCGTTCCTGGTGACGTGGATCTTCGACGCCGACGTGGACGCGCAGGGCGGCGCGTACGCGACCGGTGTCCTCGTCCTGATCTGCTCCGCGGCCATCGCGGTGACGATCGCGGCGCGCAAGGCCGGCCAGCGCGGCTGGACCATCGGCTTCGGCGTCATCTCCGCCGTGTTCCTCTACACGACCGTCGTGAACATCATCGAGCGGCCCGACGGCGTCAAGATCGGCGCCTGCTTCATCGCCGGCATCATCCTGATCTCGCTGCTCTCGCGGCTCGGCCGCGCCTTCGAACTCCGCGTCACGCACGTCGAGCTGGACTCCATGGCGGAGCGCTTCATCCGCGACATCTCCCACCGCACCCCGCGGTTCATCGCCAACGAGCCCGACCACCGGGATCTCGCCGAGTACCGCGAGAAGATCGAGCAGATCCGCACCGACAACGACCTGCCGACCACCGAGGACTTCGTCTTCGTCGAGGTCACCGTCACCGACCCGTCCGAGTTCGAGTCCGGCCTGACCGTCCGCGGCGAGGTCATGCACGGCCGCTACCGCGTGCTGACGGTGGAGAGCTCGTCCGTCCCCAACGCCCTGGCCGCGCTCCTCCTGCAGGCCCGCGACCTCACGGGCACCCGCCCGCACATCTACTTCGAGTGGACCGAGGGCAACCCGTTCGCCAACTTCCTCCGCTTCTTCCTCCTGGGCCAGGGCGAGGTCGCCCCGGTCACCCGAGAGGTCCTACGAGAGGCAGAGCCGGACCGAACCCGCCGCCCCCGCGTCCACGTGGGCTGAGGCGGCGGCTCGCGGGTTGCCCGACCCCGGCTTCACTTCCGACCGACACCCGCGTACATCGCGACGTCCGGCGTCGGCGTCTCCGGCCGCCAGGCGGAGCAGGACACCACACCGGGCTCCAGCAGCTCCAGGCCGTCGAAGTACCGGGCGACGGCGACGGGGGTCCGCTGCGTGAGCTTCGGCGTGCCGTGCTCGTTCCAGAACGCCACGGCCGCGTCGACGTCCGGCATGTCGGGGTGCGTGACCGTATGGGACAGGACGAGGTGGCTGCCGGGGGCGAGCGCGTCCATGAGCCGGCGGACGATCGTGTACGACTCCTCGTCGTCCTCGACGAAGATGACGACCCCGAGTAGCATCAACGCGACCGGCTGCGAGAGGTCGAGCGTCTTCGCCGCGGCGGCCAGGATCGTGTCGACGTCCCGCAGATCGGCGTCCAGGTACTCCGTCCGCCCCTCGGGCGTCCCGACGAGCAGCGCCCGGGCGTGCGCGAGGACGAGCGGATCGTTGTCCACGTACACGACCCGCGCGTCGGGGGCGACGCGCTGGGCGACCTCGTGCGTGTTGTCGGCGCTCGGCAGCCCGGTCCCGATGTCCAGGAACTGCCGGATCCGCTCCTCCTGGGCCAGGTACCGCACGGCCCGCCCCAGGAACAGCCGGTCCGCCTTCGCGTACTCCCCGATCCCGGGATGCAACTCGCGAATCCGGTCACCGGCCTCCCGGTCGACCGGGTAGTTGTCCTTGCCGCCGGTCCAGTAGTTCCAGATCCGGGCAGTGTGCGGCCGGGACGTGTCGATACGCGATTCGATGTCGGTCACGCCCTCAACGTATCGCAGGACCCAGGCCACAACTCCCGTACCCTGACGCCTCCTTGACCTGAGTGCTGCTCTGCGTCACATGTACTCGAAGTACCGGTCGTGCCAGTCGGCCTTGCCCACCTCGCCCTCAGCGTCCTCGTCCTCCGCGACTTCACCCGCGGCCACGAGCGCCGCCAGCAGCTCCGCGTCCCGGTGCGCCTCCAGGACCGTAGGTCCGTCGTACGACTCACAGAGCAGCTCGGCCGGGACGAAGGTGCACCCCGCCGCTGTACAGACGCCGTCGAGCCACGTCACGAACTCCTCGGTCAGGGCCGCCTCGCCGCTGGGAGTCTCCTCACCGACCAGCAGTCGAGCGGTGACGAAGTAGCCGCCGAAGTTGCTCATCACGACACGCATGGGCCGGCCAAGGCCCGTCACGTCCGCCGGGACATCGATGACACCGTAGAAACTGGCGTCCTGAGCCAGGCCGTCCGAGCAGGACGGCCCGAAGCGCTCCTTCAGGGCACTCACCAGCCGGGCGAAACTGTCCCGCGAAGAGTCCAGGTCGAAATCCGCGGGGCGCTCCAGGTGGCGAGGGTCGTCGTGCTCCAGCAGGAGCGCCCGGATCCGGTCCATCGGGAGCATGTCGTGCCCTTCCATCAGTTCTGGTGCGGAGACAGGTGTGGCCACCGTTGATCATCATGAGTTGTCCGGACTGACGATGGGACGGTGGGTCCACCCCGGTGGGCGGTCCACCAGTCCGTGAGGACCTTGACCTTGTCGTCGAAACCGCTGTCCAGGAAGGACGTCGGCGCGCGCAGCACTGTCTGGCGTCCGCCGGACATGTGCACGACGACCGTCCGGATGCCGGCGGTCTTCTGGATCTCCAGGCTGGTGATGTCCCGCCACGCGATCTCACGGCGACCGTCCCCGTGGAGGACGAGACCGTTGTCGTCGAGTTCGACGCGGTAGTGAGGGGGCAGGAGCGGAAAGACCGCGCTCGCGATCACGGCCGCCGAAAGGCACGACCGCAGCTCAGCCTCCGTCATGTGCCCGCCCGTGGCCTCCACGAGGAGGTAGGCCAGAGCGGTGCCGCAGAGCAAGCTGCCCATAAGGAGGGCAGTGGTCCGGATCGTTCCCACCTTGAAGGTCGGGGCCGGCCCGTCAGGGGCGTTCATGTGGATCACCTACCTCAAAGCCTTGGGCGCGGTGGAAGGCCGCCGAAGGGGAAGGTACCTCCGCGCCGGCGGGGCCTGTTGGGCGGGTGCGGAGGGCTGGCCGGGGCGCGGGGGATGATGGGGGTGGAATGACGGAAGCGCGAGGTCAGGAGCCTTCATGGCGAAGCGGGTGCACCAACCCCGTGAGGACGCGGAGTTCGACTTCATCCTGCGGATGAGCGGAGTCCCGGTGTTCGCGTACTTCACCGGGACATGGCCCAAGGCGATCGAGGCCTGCCGTGCCATGGATGTCGTCGTCGGTGACATCGCCGACGAGTACACGGGCCGCCTCACGGCCGTCCGCACCGACATCACGCGCTGTCCGGCCGCGACCGAGCGCTACGGGATCACCGGAGCCCCGTCCTACGTCCTCCTGAAGGAGGGCGAGGCGGTGGCGCACGGCACAGGGCCCATGACCATCACCGAGGTACGGGAGTTCCTCGACGGCCATCTCTGAGCGGTGGCCACGGTGCCACCGCCGCATCCCTGTGCCGCATCCCTATGCCGCATTCCGACCCCGACGCCTCACGCTCTGCGGGCGTGGAGGGCGTGGGCGCCCAGGGCCAGTGGGGTGGTGGTGACGAGTTCGAGGCCGTGGGCTTCGAGTAGGCGCGCGTAGTGGTCGGCCGTGCGTTCGCGGCCTCCCGTGTTGCACATCATGTGGAGGTCCCACGCGGTGGCGAGCGACGGGGTGGCGTCGGCCGGCAGGAGGCGTTCGACGATGAGGAGGTCCGCGTGGCGGGGCATCGCGTCGGCGCAGTGGCGCAGGATGCTCCGGCAGCGGTCGTCGTCCCAGTCGTGCAGGACCCGGGAGAGGATGTAGACGTCGCCGCCCGGGGGTACGTCCGCGAAGTCGCCCGCCCGGTAGGCGCACCGCCCACCGGCGTCGGTGCCGGCCAGGTAGGCGCGCGCCGCCTCCAGGACCTGGGGGCGTTCGAGGAGGATGCCGCGCAGGGTGGGGTGGGCGGTCAGGATGCGGGCGAGGAGTTCTCCGGTGCCGCCCGCGATGTCGACCACGGTACGAGGGTGGCCGGGGGCGGTGGCGGCGGCGGTCAGGACCGGGTGCGCGGGAAGGGCGTCGAACATGGCGGCGCTCGACACCATGGACTGGTCGAAGAGGGCCGCGAGTTCGGGGTCGCGGGCGAAGTGGTCGAAGTGGTTCTCGCCGTAGAGGTGCTCGAAGCCCGGCTGTCCGCTGCTGACGGTGTGGGTCAGGTGGGCGAAGGACTGGTAGAAGGGGCCGCCGTACATCAGCGCCAGGGGCCGCATCGAGCCCGGGGCCTCCGCGTCCAGGAGTGCGCCGACGCCGGTGAGGCGGAACCCGTCGGGGCCTTCGGAGACCACGCCGAGCATGGCGAGGTACCGCAGCAGGGTCGCCAGGCTCTGCGGGTCGGCGCCGACGGCCCGCGCCAGCTCCGCACTGTCGACCCCGGTGTGACGGTTCATGGCCTCCGGCAGCCGGAGCCGCGCGCAGGCCGCCAGGGCCTGGGTGGTCCAGGCGCCGGTCAGCAGCCACAGGAGGGTCTCGGCCGGCCGCGGTCGGTCCGGCTGTCGTACGGGCTCCGCAGGGGCGAGGGACCGGCCGAGGTGCTCGGTCAGTACGTCACGGTGGTCACCGCTCGCGTACAACTCCACGCGCCGGTACGCCGTCTTCGTGTCGGAGGGGGCCGTGAAGTAGAACACCGTGCCGTCCTCGTGCGGGTTGTAGCCGCCTCCGTCGGCGGCCGCGCCGTGCCGCGCGAAGCTCGCCAACAGCCCGCGCAGCACCAGGGGGTCGGGCTGCGCGACGTCGAAAGCGAGGTGCGCCTCGTGGTCCTGACGGCGTTCCTCAGCGGCGATCCCGGCGAGTCCGGACCCCGGCGGCACCGTCAGGGCGAACACCTCGACCGCCCGGACTTCTTCGGCGGGGCCGCGGACCAGCGGACGGAGAATCCTTACGTCAAGATCCGCGGGATCGCGGCGGTGGCGAGAGGCGAGGCGTCCGCGCACGACGACGCTGGGCTGCGCCTCGGCGTCGGTGGACAGCCCGCCCACCGCCAAGTCCCTTCGCAGCGCGGGCTCGTCGGGCGGGAACACGAGCACGGCGGCGTGCGCGAAGCGGCACTGGTCCGTCAGCGCCCGCAGTTCGGGACCGTCGAGACCGGGCAGCACGCGGGAGAGCAGGACGGACGTGTCCTGCTCCCGTACGAATGCGGCCGTCGCGCTCAGCCGCTCCGCGTCGGAGCCGGCGTTCGCCGTCGTCGTGGTCGTGGCTGCGGGCATGGTGAAGGGAGGTTCGGAGTGCATTCCCTGTCCGTGGGTGAAGGAGGAATCCCGGCGCCCGGCCATCGGGGCATGCCGTGCGCAGGCACGGGCAGCCCAGGGCCTGGCCCGGAACGGGACGAGATGAAGAGTGAGGGGGGAGTCGGTCAGATGCCGACGTAGTTCTCGGCGAACCAGTCCTGGTGCGTACGCGACGTGCTCAGCGAGGCGATCCGGGAGCGGCGCAGGCGCTCCCGGAAGAGGGAGGCGCCTTCGGAGTCCGGGATGTCGTGCAGGAGGCGGATCATCCAGTACGAGAACTCCTGGGCACGCCAGATGTGCGCCAGGCAGCGCTCCGAGTAGGAGGCGAGTGGCTCGGGGTCGCCGTGGGCGAGGGTGTCGGTCAGGGCCTGGGCCAGGATCTCCGCCTCGAGGACCGCGAGGTTCGCGCCCTTCGCGGCGGACGGGCTGATGAGGGCGGCGGCGTCGCCCACGAGGAACAGCGAGCCGTGGCGCAGTGGTTCGAGGACGTCGGACTCGAGGTCGATGACGGCGCGCTGGACGACGCGGCCGCGCAGCAGGGGGCCGTACTCGGTCGCGCGCATGCGCAGGTCGAGTTCGTCCCAGACGCGGTCCTCGCTCCAGGCGTCGGCCTGGGTCCCGCGTTCGCACTGGAGGTAGTAGCGGGTGATCTCGGCGGAGCGGGCCATGTGCCCGGCGAAGCCGTGCGGGTGGGTCGCGTAGCCCACGGCGTCGAGGCTGGGCGGTGCCTCGGCGAGCAGGCCCAGCCAGGACACGCCGTGATCACGGTGGTGGCGCCGGACCGCGCCGGGCGGCAGCGAACGCCGCCCCGCCCCGTGGCGGCCGTCGCAGGCGGCGACGTACCGGGCCCGCCACCGCCCGGGGCGCCCGTCTCCCTCCCGTACGGTCACCGTGGGCGTGGGGCCGTCCGCGTCGGCGACGGCGACCGCTTCGGTGCCGAAGCGGATCCGGCCCCCCGCGTCGACGTACTGCGCCAGCAGATCGGTGACCAGTTCGTGCTGGGGATAGACGGTGTGCGGCTCCCCCCGGCCGAGTTTCCGGTAGTCCAGGCGGAAGCGGCCGTCCTCGGTACGGAACTCACAGACGCTGTGCTCGTGCCCGCGCCGGCGCAGTCCCCCGTCCAGACCGTTGCGTTCCAGGATCCGCACGGTGTTCGCGGCGAGGAAGCCCGCTCGTGCGCGGTTCTGGACGTGGTCACGATCGGCACGTTCCAGCACGACGCAGTCGATGCCGCTTCGAAGTAAGAGGTTCCCCAGGACCAGGCCGGCCGGGCCGGCCCCGAGGATGACCACATCGGCCGAGTCCTGGGCGGACCGGGCGTACTGACTCTCTGTCACAACAGTGGATCTTAGGCACGGAAAAATATGTGGACAGTCAAATATCACCCGAATGCGCGGCTTGACGCGAAAAGGATTCTGCCCTGTTCGCGGAAGGCCCTCGCCGCTGTACGGGCGAGGGCCACGGGCGACGGCCGCTACCCGAGGTCCAACAACTGCTCGTAAAAGCCGCCGAAGCCCTTCTCCCGGTTGACGAAATGGAGTTCGAGGATCCAGTGGCAGCGGCGGCCGGAACGGTCGGTGCGGCGCAGCGGGTTGGTGTTCCCGGGGGTGATGTACGACTCCGCCTTCGCGCCCTCGTTGGTCTCGTGCGGGAACTCGCCGACCAGGTGGCCCGCCTGCAGGTGCGGCCGAAGTCGGCCTCGTACTCCGCGAAGATCGGACCGAAGTCTGCGAAGGCGACGTCGTCCTCGCCGATGGAGGTGGCACACGGGGAGGCCGAGGTGAGCGAAGGCCCGGTCGAACAACTCGACCACTGGCGCCCCGCGTTCCAGCGCCCGGTCGAGTTCGACACGCACGTTCTCGGGCAGCGCGTAGCGATCCGTGGTGCGGCGACTGAGCTCTCCCCACTGGCGGAGGGAGACGACCTCGGTGATCGCCCGGAAGCTCGTGTGCGCCGGGACGGCGAGCAGGGCGATCCGGTGCCTGCGCAGGCGTCCGCCAGCTCCGACGGCACGTCGCCGTGCGTCTCTTTCCCGGCGAGGAGCGCCACCGCGTCCGCCTCTCGCAGGGCGGACTCCTTGCGCACCCACGGACTGGGCCCATGTCTCACATTCACTATGTGAGTGCGAGTTTTGACATCGTAGATGCGAAGGCAATGTCCAGACATATCTCTCAGATCATCATCCAGGAGTCGGGCGTCGACGCTGGAGGATTCGGGCACATCGCAGGTGGTGGCGACAGCCGCACTTCGCTCCGCACTTCTCCACTCCCAGATGCGTGGACATCCGGCGGAGGCGGGTGGCAAGAATGGTTCCCGACGGTGTCGGTCGGGGTGTCTCACGGCGCACCCGCCGCACGGACCACCACCCGCCAGAGGACCATAGGCCAGAGGCCAGAGCCATAAGGGGACCGACGATGAGCCGACTGAGCGCCGCGCCCCAGCCTCCGCTCGCGGGCGTCGCGTCCTTCGCTCTCTGGGGCGATGTCGCCCATCCCGTCACCCTGAGCGTCGGCGACCTGCGGGAAGGATGGGAGCAGCACCGTGCGGAGGTCGTCTTCAACTGCGCGAGCGCCGGCCCCCAGCACCACACGTTCCACGGGCCACTGCTGCGCGAGGTCCTGGCCCTGGCCCGACCCGGCTTCGACCCCGCACGACGCAAGGAGCGCTCGCGTTTCCTGCACGCCGTGAACGGCGGGGACGGGCACTACACCGTCCTGTCCTGGGCCGAGATCGACGCCGACTTCGGTGATGCGCCCGTGCTGCTCGCGACGCGCATGGACGACGAGGAACTCGACGCGACCGGCCCTCAGCTCGTCGTACCCTCCGACCGCTGCGGGGCCCGATACATCGGCGCGGTCACCGACATCTGGATCGGCAGCTGCCGTGTACCCGGCAGGTCCGACGAGTGAGACCCCGCCGAGATCACCCCGATTGCGAGAACGACATGACGGAGAACGACACCTCCACCGTGCGCGACTGGCTGCGCGGCATCGAGGTCTTCGCCCGGCAGTTGCCTGAATTCGTCACGGGCCAGGCCCCGGCCGAGCCCGTGGAGCTGTTCCTCAGGTGGCTGGCCGACGCCGTCGATGCCGGGGTCCCCGACCCGCATGCCATGACGCTGTCCACCGTGGACGAGGCCGGAGACCCCGACGCGCGGGTGCTGATCCTGAAGGACGTCGACTCCTCGGGGTTCCGATTCGCGGGCCACGCCTCCAGCCCCAAGGGCGTTCAGCTCACGGGCGCTCCGCGCGCCGCGCTCACCTTCTACTGAGCGGAGTTCGGCCGTCAGGTCCGCGTCCGGGGCCCGGTCAGGCCGGAGCCCGCCGACCGTTCGGCCGCCGACTTCCTCGCCCGCTCGGCCACCGCCAGGGCCGAGGCGCTGCTCGGCCGGCAGAGCCGCTACCTGACCGACCCGGACGCACGCGACCGGGCCCTGCGGGACAGCCTGGCCCGGATCGAGGCGGAGCCGGGCCTCGTCGACCCCGGTTGGACCCTGTACACGGTCCGGCCGGACGTCGTCGAGTTCTGGCAGGCCGCGGCGACCCGCGTGCACGTACGGCTGCGGTACGAGAAGGAAGGCACCGGCTGGCAGCGGCGACAGCTCTGGTCCTGACGTCCCTCGGGACCGGCACGGCGACGCGGGGCCGCGGCCGGACCGGCCCGTCAGCCCTCTCCACCTCCCCGGCCACGCGCGCCTCACCGGGCTTGAGCGGCACGACGGTGGCGGCCGTCGGGGCGCTCGATCTGGCGCCCGAGGACGCCCTGCCCTTCGAGCCGGGTTCCTTCTCTGCCGTGTCGCCGGCGCACCCGGCAAGCGTCGGGAAGAGCAGTACCACGGCTACGGCGGCAGCGGGCGGCGAGACCCGACGATTCATGACAGGCTCCCTCCCCGCCGGGACGTTCGACATACGCCATCTGCACCCCCGCGGGGCCATTTCGGCTGGCGAATACCCGCTCAAAGAACCCGATCGGGCGGGCATCTGCCAGTCTCTCGGAGCAGAGAACCGCATCAGCGAGACCTCATCGCATCATTGCCTCGCAAATGTACCCCGCAGCTGGACTTTAGCCTCTTGGATGATCCGCTGTACCCATGCCCCCAGGTCGGGCTGTTTTCTGTGGCCGAATCCAATCGCCCCCTCGGGGCGAGCCCTGCTTGACTGGCGTATGCCGGTCCGGCGCGGAGAAGTGGCTCGCCGCAACGGGGCAGCCGGCCAGGAGGGCCCTGCGCGTCGTTCCGCGATGTCGGCGTGCAGGGGCCCGCCGCACGCGCCCCGCTCGGCGCGTGGGGTGGGCCCCTGGTCCGCCGGTTCACCGCTCTCGTCGCCGCCCGGGCCGAACACACGGCCACCCGCGCCTTCTTCACGCACCGCGCGGCCGACTGGGAGGAGCGGTTCACCTATCAGTCGACGTGACGCCGGCCATGCCGGCGGCCGCCGCCCGGCACTCCCGCGACCGCGCCGTACGGCGGGGCTGACGGCTTCTACGGACGCGCGGCCCTGTCGACTCCCCCAAAGGAACGAACCACATCTGCGCGCTGAACTAGGTAATCAACCAAGCATTGATGAGCTGATTGCAGGATGGAGACTGCATATGCAGGATGGAGAGCGCGGCGCCGTCGCAGCGGAAGCGACCGATCGGGTCGTCAACGCGAGCCGGCCTTCGGTCCGCTCCCGCTGTTCCTGCTCACAAGGCGAGGTAAGGCAGATGACGACTCGTTCCCACGACGGTAGCGCCGGCGACGTCGACTACGGCGTGATCGGTTCCGGATACTCCGGCTACCGCCGACCGGACGGACGCATCGCCCGCCTCATCGCCAGGGCCTTGGGAGAAGCGGGGACCGTCCTCAACGTCGGTGCGGGGGCGGGGTCGTACGAGAACGTCGCCGGCGTCGTGACCGCCGTCGAGCCGTCCGCCTCGATGCGCGCTCAGCGGCCGACCCGGCTTCCGCGTGCGGTTGACGCCGTCGCCGAGGATCTCCCGTTCGAGGACGGTGAGTTCGACTCCGCGATGACGCTGTTCAGCGTGCACCAGTGGAGCGACGTGGCCACCGGGCTGCGGGAGATGCGGCGCGTGACCGTCGGTCCCGTCGTGGCGCTGACCTGCGACCCCGCACTCGTACGGGACTTCTGGCTGTACGAGTACGCGCCCCATGTCCTCGACACGGAAGCGCGCCGCTACCCTCGCGTCGCCGAGATCGCCGCCGCCCTCGGCGGGACGGTCACCGTCGAGTCCGTGCCGATCCCGTTCGACTGCACCGACGGCTTCAACGAGGCGTACTACGGCCGCCCCGAGATGCTCCTCGACCCCGCCGCCCGCCAGGCGTGCTCCGCCTGGAGCTTCGTCGACGACGACGCCCGCGAACACTTCGACATCACCCTGCGCCGCGACCTGGAGTCCGGGTCCTGGGACGAGCGCTTCGGCCATCTGCGTACGCAGCCGACGTACGAGGGCTCGCTCGTCATCGTCCGCGCGACTCCCTGACCGCGCCGCGGATTCCGACAGCTCCGCGGTCACGCGGCCGTCGGCGATCTCGCCGTTCCGGCCGTCGGGCGGCGAACAGACACCGCCGCCGCTGCCGTTCGTCGATCGTCGATCGGCCCGGTCGCGCGGGCAAGAACGGCAGCGGCGGTGGCTCGCGGTCTGGCGTCGGTCAGTCGGTCAGTCGGTCATGCGGCGGTACTGGGCGGGCGACGTCGCGGTGCGCTTGTCCTCGTACGCGCCGACCCGGCCGCGGTCGACGTGGAACTTCGTCAGCGTCGAGATGCGGGCGTTCGGGTCTCGGCGGTCGGAGACGACCCGCATCTCCGTCGTCCAGCGGCGCGTGGTGACCTCGTGGACGTCGTATCCGTAGCGGTCACCCTCGAAGTACTGCAGATGCGGGTTGAGACTTCCGAGCTCCGGGCCGCGTGCCGCGTTCCACTCGGGGCCGTAGGAGTCCGAGCACACCGAGTGGGCGGTGAACTCGGTGCCGATCACGGGTGAGTCGGGGTTCTCGAAGTCCGGGCGGATGTCGTCGACGAAGGCCGAGTGCCAGTCGCCGGTCACGACCACGAAGTCCTCCGTGCCGAGCCCGTGCAGCTGCGAGAGCACCTCGGTGCGCTCGGCCCGGTAGCCGTCCCACTGCATGTCGTAGTAGTGGTCGCCGCCGGGCTTGTCGAGCTTGGAGAGCATGATCGAGTTGGCCCAGCAGTGCCAGCCGCGGGCTCCGCGCGCCTGGTCGAGGAGCCAGTCGCGCTGGGTGGCTCCGAGGATGGTGCTGTCCGGGCGGTCGGCACGGTTCCGGTACTGCCGCAGGTCGAGGATCGTCAGGTCCAGGACCCCGCCCCAGTTCCGGCGGCGGTAGATCTGCTGGTGCGGTACGGGGTCGCTGCCCACCATGCGGTGGGGCATGTGTTCGTACCACGCCTGGTACGCGGCGTCCCTGCGGGCCAGGAACGCGGCGTCGTCGCGGCCGTCGTAGTAGCCCTGCACCTCGTGGTTGTCCCAGGTGAGGTACCAGGGGTGGGCGGCGTGGGCCGCACGGAGGTCCGGGTCGCCCTTGTAGAGGGCGTGGCGGCGCCGGTAGGAGACGAGGTCGAACACCGCGGGACCCTCGTGGTCGCGCACGGTGCCGGTGTAGTTGCCGTTCTCGTAGATGTAGTCGCCGAGGTGCACGACGAAGTCGACGTCCTCGCGGGCGATGCCCCGCAGCGCCGAGAAGTAACCGTGCGCGAAGTGCTGGCAGTTGGCGGTGGCGAAGCGGACCCTGTCGACGTGCCGGGCGGGTGCGGTCCTGGTGCGGCCGACCCGGCTGGTCCTGCCGAGCGCGCTGAACGCGTAGTAGTACCGGCGGCCCGGCTCGAGACCGTGCACGTCGACGTGGACGCTGTGGCCCTGCGCCGCGGCGGCGGCGACCGTTCCCCCGGCGACCTTCCGCCGCAGCTCCCGGTCGGTCGCGACGACCCATCGCACCGGGACGGCGTCCGGCAGCCGCTGCTCGTCCGCCAGCGGCTGAGGGGCGAGCCGGGTCCACAGCGAGACCGAGTGCTGCAGCGGATCGCCGGACGCGACCCCCAGCGTGAAGGGCGCCGGGTCGTACGACGCTCCCAGCGCCTGGGCGGCCTCCAGGGCTTGAGCGGGGGAGAGCTTCGCGCTCAGCGGCCAGACCGCGCCCAGGGCGCCGGCCACGGCGGCGGATCTGAGCAGGTCGCGACGGTTCAGGGGCATGAAGGTGGCCTCCGGCTCTCGGTTGACGAAAAGTTGTCCAGCCAACTTGAGCAGCCGCGGGTGAACACGGCGGAAAGCGCCTTCTACGAGAGTCGGGCGCGCTGCGGTCCGCGACCTCCGATGCGGCCCGGTGGGGCATGTACGGGTCGCCGACGATCCTGATCGACGGCACCGACCCGTTCGCGCCGCCCGGGGCCGTGCCGAGCCTGTCGTGCCGCCTGTACAGGAACCCCGACGGCGCCGTGTCGGGCGTACCGGACGAGTCCGCCCTCCGCTGGGCCCTCGCCGGGGCGACCCCACAGGTCCGCGACGCGGGAGCTTCGGAGTGCTGCACCCCGCAGCCGCCGGACGCGCTGGACGTGGTCGGCCGCGGCGGCCGCGGGCGACGCGCGCCGGCCGAGAACGGCCTGCGCGCGGTGCACCAGGAGATCCTGCGCCACTTCGCCGTCACCGGGGTCGCCCCCGAGGCGCAGGTGCTTCAGCCGGTGGCGGCCGCTGCCGGGCGGAACGCCACCGAGGTCCTTGCCGAGCGGCGACATCCGCGCCGCCTACCCGTTCTCCGCAGGCACATCGACCAGACCTCCACGCCGCTTTCGAGGCGGACGCGGTGGCGGGTGAGGACGCCATCGACGCCCTGGGGATCCCGGCCATGCTCGGCCAGGACGCCGTGATCTCCTCCACCGACCCGGTCAGCGGCGACCCCGTCACCGTCACCTCCACCACAGGCACCGTCCGATGGGAACCGGCGACCGCGGTGGTGTTCGTCGGGCAGCGTCCGGGCGGAGGGCCCGCCGCCTCCGCCTGCTGTGACGCCCTGAACTTCTTCACCGACGCCGCGACCGCCCGCGCCTGGACGAGCCGGCACCCCGACGTCCCGGGCCAGGTGGTGGACCTGCCGACCGCCGAGCACATCGGCCGCCGGACGTTCGGCCCGCTGCTCGCCCCTTGAAGGCGGTCACCTGGTCAACGACCTCTATCAGGTGGACAGTTGAGCCGCCACGATGACGTTTCCGTACAGGTCCTCGAAGTGGAGGGAGCGGCTGTCGACCTCCTTCCGTTCGTCCCACACCCGCACGCCGTGGGCGCGCAGGTGCTCGGCGGTCTGTTGCGCATCGGCCGTGTACAGGACGAGCAGGGGCTGGCCGCCGCACTGGCGGCCGATCAGGTCGCGCTCCTGGTCCGTGGTCGCGGGCATCAGCCAGAGCCCCGTCGGTGCCTGGCCGGGCAGGCCGATGTGCAGGTAGCGGTAGCCGTCGGTCGTCTCGTCGTGCAGGACCGCGAAGCCCAGGACGTCCCGGTAGAAGGCCAGGGCGGCTTCGGGGTCCTCGACCAGCACCACCATGCGGCCGACCGCGGAGAAGAGCCCGTCACTAGGAGAGGGAGTGGGAGAGGGTGCCATGGGTGAAACCTCCACGTGAGTTCTGTCAGTCGACGCCCAGCAGGCGCCTCCGGTCGTCGGGGCGGGCGGCGAATTCCGCGGAGGGCGCCCGGTGGACGATGCGCCCCTTCTGCATGACGGCCACGTTCTCGGCGACCGAGAGAGCGAGGCCCAGGTTCTGCTCGACGAGGACGACCGTCATGCCTTGCGCGCTCACCTCGCGGACCACCTCACCCACTTGGGCGACGATCGCGGGCGCGAGTCCGTCGGACGGCTCGTCGAGGAGCAGCAGTCGCGGATTGCCCAGCAGGGCCCGGGCGATCGCGAGCATCTGCTGTTCCCCTCCGGAGAGTTGGTCACCGCGATGCCCGAGCCGCTCCCCCAGCCTCGGCAGCAGGTCGAGGATCCTGGCCCGCGTCCACGGCCCCCGCGCGTGGCGCCGTGCGGCGATCGCGAGGTGCTCCGCCACGGTCAGCGGCGCGAACACCCGGCGCCCCTGCGGCACGACGCCCACGCCGGCCCGGGCGATCACATCGACGCGGGCCCCGGCGAGCTCCCGGCCGTCGACGGTGACGCTGCCTCCGTACGGCCGGACGAAACCCATCACGGTCGACATGAGCGTGGTCTTCCCGACGCCGTTGCGCCCGAGTACGGCGAGGATCCCGCCCGGTTCGAGGTCGAGGTCGACGCCGTCGAGGACGACTCCCCCGGCGTAGCCGGAGCGCAGGTCGCGCACGCTGAAGAACGGTTTCACGAGGGGACCTCCACGGTGCCCAGATAGGCGCTCTGTACCTCGGCGGACGCCCGTACCTCGTCCGGCGAGCCGGTCGTGAGGTGGCTGCCGAGGTGCATGACGGTCACGGTGTCGGCGAGTTCGAAGACCATGTCGAGGTCGTGTTCGATGAGGAGTACCGTCACCTCCCTGGGCAGGGCGCCGATCAGCTCCGTCAGCCGTGCTGTCTCCGCCGGCGACATGCCGGCGGCCGGTTCGTCCAGGAGCAGCAGCCGGGGTTCGGTGGCCAGCGCGACGGCGACTTCCAGCTGCCGCCGTTCACCGTGCGAGAGCTCGGCCGCCGCGAGGTCGTGCCGGGCGGGCAGGCCCACGCGTTCGAGCAGGGTGCGGGCCTGTGCGATCGCCGACGCGCGGGCACTCACCCTGCGCCAGCCTCCGAGTCCCGTACCGGTCCGGCGCAACACGGCGAGCAGGACGTTCTCCAGCACCGTCTCCCGCATGAAGAGGCTGGAGTGCTGGAACGTCGCGGCGGCGCCGAGCCCGACCCTGCGTTCCACGGGCAGCCGGGTCACGTCCTGCCCGTCGAGGAGGATCGATCCGGAGCTGGCGGGCAGGGTGCCGGAGATGAGGCCGAACAGGGTCGACTTGCCCGCACCGTTGGGGCCGATGACGGCGTGTCGCGCGCCGGCCCGTACGGTGAGCGACACCTCGTCGACGGCCTTGAAGGACCCGAAGCGCTTGGACAGTTGGCGTAGTTCCAGGAGATCGCGATCGGTCACGCCGTCCTCTTCCGGTTCCGGGTCGGCCTGTGCGGAAGCCGTACGCCGGCCAGTCCGCGGGGCAGGGTGTAGACGGCGATGACGAAGAGCAGCCCGAGCAGCAGCGGCCCGCGTCCGGCGACGGCTTCGAGGTTTCCGAGGTAGTCCCGGGTGAGCCAGATGAGGGCGGCCGCGGCGCAGGCGCCCCGTATCGAGCCCGAGCCTCCGATGACGACGGCCAGCAGGGCAAGGGCGGCGATCTCGAAGCCGGCGTCGCCCGGCGAGACGAAGCGCTGCACCGAGACCCACAGCGACCCGGCGGCCCCTGCGAGCGCCGCGGCGCCGCAGTAGACGGTCAGGGCGTACCGCCGCGTGGGGTAGCCGATCGCCTTCATGCGGGCCTCGTTGTCGCGGATTCCGCGCAGGGCGAGGGCGAAGGGTGTCTTGCCCAGGCGGGTGACGGCCGCGAAGAGCAGCAGGAACACGGCCAGCACATAGAAGTAGACCAGCCCGTCGAGTTCCAGCGCGGGCATGCCGGGCAACGGTACGACGGGCGGGATGCCCGACACTCCGTCGGTGCCGTTGGTGAGCGACTTCCAGTTGACGGCGGCGCTGTAGGCGATCTCGCCGATGGCGAGGGTCAGCATCAGGAAGACCACGCCGCGGGCCCGGACCGCGAGCCACCCGGTCGGCACGGCCACCAGCGCGGAGACCCCTGCGGCGATGAGGAGTTGGAGTGTCCCGATGTCGGTGAGTCGCGTGGCGACGATCGCCCCGGTGTACGCGCCCACGCCGAAGTAGGCCGACTGGCCGAGGGTCGGCAGTCCGGTCAGGCCGGTGAGGAGGTGCACGCTCATCGCGAGCAGGGCGAAGACCAGGATCCGCGACAGGGTGCCGATGGCGTACGGGCCGAGGAGGAAGGGGGCCAGCGTGAGCCCGAGCAGGACGGCGGGCACCGGCAGTCGCCGTACGACGGAACCGACCGTACCGACACCCGCAGCACCGGAGGTTCGGGGAGTGCTCATGCGCGCACCGCCGACTGGACCAGGCCGTGCGGGCGGACCACGAGCACGAGCAGCATGGTGCCGAAGAGGAGGAACGGAGCGTACTCGGGGAGCAGGGCCACGCCGAGTGTCTGCACCTGGCCGATGAGCAGCGCCCCGGCGAGCGCCCCGCGTACGGATCCGAGGCCGCCGACGACCACGACGACGAGCGAGAGGACGAGGACGCTCTCGTCGACGCCCGGCCCTGGACCCAGGATCGGTGCGCCGAGGACACCGCCGACCGCCGCCAGGGCGGCGCCGAACGCGAAGACTCCGTAGAGCACCTTGCGGATGTCGACGCCCTGGGCGCGGACCATGTCCCGGTCCGCGACGGTGGCCCGGACGAGTGCGCCGAGCGAGCTGCGTTCGAAGACGAGGTACACGACGAGCGCGAGGCAGGCGGCGACGGCGATGAACACCAGCCGGTACACGGGATAGGTGTGGCCGAGGAGGTCCACCGTCCCGCGCAGCGGCGCCGGCGGGTCCGTGGGCAGCACCTCGCCGCCGAAGGTCGCGGCGAGGAGGTCGGCGACGATGAAGGTGATGCCGAGTGTGAGCACCGCCTGGTCCAAGTGCCCACGCCGGGCCAGCGGTTGGGTGAGAAGCGTCAGGGCCGCTCCCCCCAGGGCGCCCGTCAGGGCGCCGGCCGTCAGGGCGAGGAGCAGGCCCGTCACACTGCCGTCGGACAGGGTGTAGGCGATGTAGGCCCCGGCGAGGTACAGGGTGCCGTGCGCCAGGTTGAGGACGTCCATCATGCCGAAGACCAGGGAGAGGCCGACCGCGATCGTGAAGAGCAGCAGTCCGAAGGCGACTCCGTCGACGACGCTGACGGCGTTGCCGTTCAGCCATCCGAGCATCTCAGCCGCCCAGCCGGCCGAGGTCGCCGACGACGGTGTTGGCCCCCTGCTTGACCTCGCGCAGGTACCAGGGCTGGATCGGCGTGCCGCCGCCGTTGAACCGCCAGCTGCCCCGCGGGCTGTCGATGTCCCCCACCGTGGCGATCGCGGCGTTGACCGATTCCGGGGTCACGGTGCCACCGGCGGCCTTGATCGCTTTGTCGAGCACCTGCGCCGCGTCCCATGACGCCATCGCGTACGTGGTCGGGGCCATGCCGTAGGCGGACCGATAGGCCGGCGCAAACTTCTTGTTGGCGGCGTTGTCCAGGTCCGCGCTGTAGTTGAGCGCGGTGAGGATGCCGGTGGCCGCGTCTCCCTGCCCCTTCAGGACGCCGCCCTCGGTGAGGAAGCCGGGCGCGTAGAGCGGGATCTTGCCGGCGAGGCCGAAGTCCCGGTACTGCTTCACGAAGTCGACGGCCGCACCGCCCGCGTAGAAGCAGAACACCGCCTTCGCCCCGGAGTTCTGGATCTGCGCGAGGTAGGGCTGGAAGTTCTTCGTGCCGGGGAACGGGGTGTAGACCTCCTTGCCCGCGATCTTGCCGCCGGCGGGGAGGAAGGTGGACTTGAAGCCCTCGATCTCGTCCTTGCCCGCCTGGTAGCCCGCGGCGACGAGGAAGACGGGACCGTCGACCTTCTCGGCGACGTGCTTGCCCAGCGCCTTGCCGGGCTCGTCGTTGACGTACGAGGTGCGCCAGATGTACTCGGTCCCGGAAAGGTTGGTCGGCGAGGCGTTCGAGCCGACGAGCGGGACCTTGCTGGTCTCGAACAGGTCCTTGACCCCGTTGATGGTGGCCGAGCTCACCACCCCGCTGACCGCCAGCACTCGGTCCTGCTTGACCAGCTTCTCCGCCGCGGCCTTGCCCGAGTCGGCGGTCTCCCCCTCGTCCGCGACGACGATCTGCACCTCACGGCCGCCGAGCTTGCCGCCGTGCTGTCGGACGTAGAGCTCGAAGCCCTGCTTCATGTCGTCGCCGAGCGCCTTGTAGATGCCGGACTGCGGGACGAGGAGCCCGATCTTCACCGGCCCGCTCTGCTGTTCGCCGTCGCCGCTCCCGAGGCTGGAACCACCACACGCCGTGGCCAGCAAGAGGCCCGTGGTGACGGTGATGAGTCCTACGGGGCGAAATCGACCTGCCATGGTGACTCCGTACGTTGTCAACCGGACCTGACGGACCGGATGTTGCTGATGCGAATGGTGTGGGGGACGCCGACCGGTGCGGTCCGTTGCGGGGCGGCCGGGCCCGGTTCTGGATACGCGACGAGTCGCTGACCGGCCAGGATCGAAGCCACCGCCGATGTCCTTGGCGCACCTGCGCGCCGACCGCCGACTCGTCGTCGGGCTCTCGTCCCCCTGGGGCAGTACCTGAGGCGGTACCTGAGGTGACACGTATCTATCGCGAGATTGCGACGTCCGTCAAGAGTTCTCGACATTACTGTCCGAAGTTGCGATTCCCCCTTGACCCCGGATTCGCGTGTGCCCTAACAATGGCCACCGTCAAAATTGCTCGATATCGCTGGGGCGGCGAGCCCTCGATCCGTCAGGGAGTGAAGCACCATGACCGACGATCCATCACGGCGAAACATCCTCAAGAACAGCGGGGTGTTGGCCGGCGCCGCACTCATCTCCGGTGTGCCGGGCGGGCCGACGGCACAGGCGGCCGCCGCGCGAGCGAGCGCGGACTCGCCCGTCGTGGAGCTGCCCGCGGGCCGGCTTCGCGGAGTCACCGAAGGGGGTCTTGCCGTGTTCAAGGGGGTGCCCTACGCGGCGCCGCCGGTCGGCGCCCTCCGGTGGCGGCCGGCTCAGCCCCATCCCGGATGGCAGGGAACGCGCGACGCGACCGCCTTCGGCCCGAGCGCACCCCAGCCCTACCGGGAAGGGGGCGACCAGGTCCTCGGCACGCACGGCTCTCCCCCGTTCGACGAGGACTGCCTCACGCTCAACGTCTGGACCCCCAAGGCCGATGGCGCCAAGCGGCCGGTGATGGTGTGGATCCACGGCGGCGGCTTCATCTCCGGGTCCGGCTCGATGCCGAACTACTCCGGCGAGACCTTCGCCCGCAACGGCGACCTCGTCGTCGTGACCGTCAACTACCGTCTCGGCCCGCTGGGTTACCTCTACTTCGGGGAGGACGGCGCCGGCGGCAACTTCTGGCTCACCGACCAACTCGCCGCGCTGAACTGGGTACGGGCGAACATCGCCGCGTTCGGCGGCGACCCGGAGAACATCACCCTCGCCGGACAGTCCGGCGGCGCGCTGTCGGTCGCGGCGCTTGCCGGCGCCCAGACCAAGGGCCGCCCGCTGTTCCGGCGCGCGATCCTGCAGAGCCCGCCGCTCGGGCTGAAGATCCCCACCCGCGCCGAGTCCCTCCAGCGCACCGCCGCCTACCTGGAGATCCTCGGAGCCAAGAACGTGGCGGAGCTACGGGCCGTGCCCTGGCCCCGCCTGATCGCCGCGACCTTCGAGATGTTCGGGCGCACCGCGCGATGGGGCTACTGGTCGACCCCGTACCTGCCGTTGATCGACGGGGTCACCCTGGACCGCGACCCGGCCGAGCTGCTGCTCAGCGGTGCCGGGGCGGGCATCGAGGTCCTGATCGGCTGGACCAGGGAGGAGGCCAACTTCGCCTTCGCGCTGAGCGAGCCGTACGCCGCGTCGACCAAGGAGCAGGTGCTGGCCAGAGCCCGCGACACCTTCGGGAGCAGGGCGGAGCAGGCGTACACCGCGTACGAAGAGGCCCGGCCGGGTGCCCGCCCGGTGGACGTGCTCATGGACCTGATCAGCGACGACCTGTTCCGTATGCCGGCCGTGGCGCTGGCCGAACAGCGGGCGGCCCGCGGGCGTCCGGTGTGGGCGTACCAGTTCAACCTCCCCACGCCCGCGCACGGCGGTCAACTCGCGGCGGCGCACTGCCTGGAGCTGCCGTTCGTCTTCAACAACTTCGACAAGTGGTCGCAGGCGCCGTTCCTGGCGGGTCTTGCCCCCAGGGTCCGTGACGGTCTCGCCGAGACCATGCACGCGTCCTGGATCTCCTTCATCCGCACCGGCGACCCCAACCATGACCCCATGCCCCAGTGGGACCGTTACGACCGGGCGTCCCGCACCACGATGGCCCTCGACTCGGTCACCACCGCCGTCGACGACCTCGCGGGCTACTGGCGGCGCCTGCACCTCCGTAAGTGAGGAACTGTCGGCTGCTTCACGGTCGATCGCCCCGTCCTGGCTCTGCGGCGGCACGGTGAAGCCGGGCCTCGGTCGGGTGACGGAGATGGGGTACAACGCGCTGAACGGCCGCATGGGGATCG
>NZ_JBEZYN010000030.1:0-80400 GCF_040638605.1 Streptomyces sp. NPDC026092 | reverse complement strand
AAACCCGGCCGGGCAGCCGTCCCCCGATCGGCGAGCAGCCGCAGCGCCGTCCGCTCCGGCAACGGCTCCACCGGCCGTACGAACTCCCCCGGCACACCCAGCGGTTCACGGCTCGTCGCGAGGACCGTCACCCCTGGACAGCGGACCAGGAGCACGGCCACCAACTCCGCCGCCGCCCCGATCACATGCTCACAGTTGTCCAGAAGCAGCAGCAGACGACGCGACGCGCAGTGCTCCACGAGACGGGTCAGCGCGTCGTCGGCGGTCCTGAGCCCCTCGGCGCCCGCGCCGCGCAGCACGGTCTCCCGCGCCCCGACGGCCCCGAGCACGGCCTCGGCGACGGCCTCGGGGTCGGTGACGGGCGCGAGTTCGGCCAGCCACACCCCGTCGGGCCAGGGCGCGTCGGCGTCCGCCGCCCGCTCGGCCGCCTCCTGGGAGAGCCGCGTCTTCCCGGCTCCGCCGGGCCCGAGGAGGGTGACGAGCCGGCTGTCGCGCAGGTCCTGCTGCAGCCGGGCGATGTCCTGGTCCCGCCCGACGAAGCTGGTCAGCCGGGCGCGCAGGTTGCCGGGGCGCGCGGCGGCGGCCTTCGGCGCCGGCAGGGTCGCGAGCGGGGCCTCCGGTTCCTGGGCGAGCAGTTCCGCGTGCAGGGCGCGCAGCTCCGGGGAGGGGTCGGTGCCGAGGCTGTCGGCGAGGGCGCGGCGGAAGGACTCGTACGCGGCGAGCGCCTCCGCCGCGCGGCCCGTGGCGCGCAGGGCCCTGATCCGGAGGGCCTGGAGCGGTTCGTCGAGGGGGTGGGCCTCGCAGAGGGCGGCCAGTTCGGGGAGGGCGGACGCGGCCTGCCCGAGCGCGAGGGCGGCCGAGAAGCGGGCCCGTCGCGCGTCGAGGCGCCGGGCCTCCCAGCGGGCGGCCTCCGCCGTACGGTCCGGCAGGTCCGCGAGCGCGGGCCCGCGCCAGAGGCCGAGCGCCTCGTCGAGCAGCCGCGCCGCCTCCGCCGGGTCGCCCGCTTCGAGGGCCCGTACGCCCTCCCCCGCGAGCCGTTCGAAGCGGCGCGCGTCCACGTCGTCGGTGCCCGCCGCGAGCCGGTACCCGCCGGGCCCCGACACCACGGCCTCCCGGCCGAGGACCCGGCGCAACCGGCCGACCAGGGCCTGGAGCGCGGCGACCTCGTCGCCCGGCGGGTCGTCGGGCCAGACCTCGGCGACCAGGGTCCCTACCGGAACCGTCCGGTCCGCGCGGAGGGCGAGCGCGGTCAGCAGGGACCGCAGCCGCGCCCCGCCGAGGGCGACGGGGCTGCCGTCGGCGGTGTGGACCTGGGTGGGGCCGAGGACGTAATAGCGCACAGGCTCTATTCTCCGTGAGCCGGGGATCTCCGCAGGAACTCACCCCCGCCCCGGCACGTTTCCCGCACACACGCCGCCGCGCCCTGAGGAGTCCCACCGATGACGACGGCCACCACTCGTAGGCACGAGCGCAGGATCAGCCCGGTCTTCCTGGCGATCCTCGCCGTCATGGCGGTCACCGGCTGGGCGGTGTGGAGCGACTTCGCGGCCTCCCCGGGCCTGGCGATCTTCCTCTTCGTGACCTCGGCCTGGATCGTCTCGCTCTGTCTGCACGAGTACGCGCACGCGCGCACGGCGCTGCACAGCGGGGACATCACGATCGGGGCGAAGGGGTACCTCACGCTCAACCCGCTCGCCTACACCCACGCCGTCCTGAGCGTCATCCTGCCGGTGCTCTTCGTGATCCTGGGCGGCATCGGTCTACCGGGCGGCGCGGTCTTCATCGAGCAGGGCCGGATCCGGGGCCGCTGGAAGCACAGCCTGATCTCGGCGGCGGGCCCGCTGACGAACGTGCTGTTCGCGATCGTCTGCACGGCGCCGTTCTGGCTGGACGCGCTGGACGGCGTGCCGCTCGCGTTCCAGTACGCGCTCGCCTTCCTGGCGTTCCTCCAGGTGACGGCGGCACTCCTGAACTTCCTGCCGGTGCCGGGCCTGGACGGCTACGGGGTGATCGAGCCCTGGCTGTCCTACAAGATCAAGCGGCAGATCGAGCCGTACGCGCCGTACGGCTTCTTCGTGGTGATCGCGCTGCTCTTCGTCCCGGCGATCAACGGGGCGTTCTTCGACACGATCGACGCGCTGATGCGGGCGCTCGGCGTGCCGGAGATCTCCCGCTACTGCGGCTCGAACCTCTACCGCTTCTGGCAGGAGACGCCGGAGCTCTGCGCGGTCTAGGGCTTTCGAAGGGCCCTGGGAGCCTTTACGCCTCGGTGTGCGAGGCGGCCGCGGCCTCGGCCTTCGCGCGGCGGAAGTAGTACCAGGCCATGTTCGAGGAGAGGCCGGCCAGGAGGACCCAGACGATCCCCAGCCACATGCCCGCGGCGAAGGAGACGACGGCCGCGACGACGGCGAGGACGCAGACGGCGAGGGCGTACAGAGCGAGGCGGGGCATGGGGGTCGGCTCCTGTCCGGGTACGGCTGAGTGCCTGTCCAGTGTCCCCTATGCCCGGCCTCGCTCCGTCGCGGGTCGTCCGTGAGCGCAGATGTCGGGTCGTCCGTCGGCTCAGACGTCGGTGACGCGGAGCCCGGCGTGGGCCTTGTAGCGGCGGTTGACCGAGATCAGGTTGGCGACGAGCGACTCGACCTGGTGGGCGCCCCGCAGCCGGCCCGCGAAGACCCCGCGCATGCCGGGGATGCGGCCCGCCAGGGCCTGGACGATCTCGACGTCGGCGCGCTCCTCGCCGAGCACCATGACGTCCGTGTCGATCTCGTCGATGGCCGGGTCCTGGAGCAGCACGGCGGAGAGGTGGTGGAAGGCCGCGGCGACCCGGGAGTCGGGGAGCAGGGCGGCGGCCTGCTCGGCGGCGGAGCCCTCCTCGGGCTTGAGGGCGTAGGCGCCCTTCTTGTCGAAGCCGAGCGGGTTGACGCAGTCGACGACGAGCTTGCCCGCGAGTTCGGCGCGCAGCGACTCCAGGGTCTTGGCGTGCCCGTCCCACGGCACGGCGACGATCACGATGTCGCTGCGGCGGGCGCACTCGGCGTTGTCGGCGCCCTCGACACCGAGGCCGAGCTCGTCGGCGGCGGTCTGCGCGCGCTCGGCGGCGCGGGAGCCGATGATCACCTTCTGGCCGGCCTTGGCGAGGCGGTAGGCGAGGCCGCGGCCCTGGTCGCCGGTGCCGCCGAGGACGCCGACGACGAGGCCGGACACGTCCGGGAGGTCCCAGGGGTCCTTGGGGGCGGGCTTGCTGTCAGTCGTAGTCATGGCCTCGACATTACTGGCCGGTCGCCCCATCCGATCCCGTACGGGTGGAACCTCGGCGACCGCCTCACGCGCGCGGCCCGGCTGCGGCAGGATGCGGCGCCATGGATGCCGTACGGGTCGCGCTGCTGCGCGAGGTGCTCGCGGGAACGGAGTGGCCGAGGGAGGCCCGCCGGTTCGCGGCCGCGCTCCGCTCCTCCGTCGTCCCGCACGGGGGCGGGCTGCTCCTGGTGGGGACGGACGGGTACGAGCCCTGGCACCTGTGCGCGCACCTCGTGGACGAGGCCGCCTGGTCGGGCCAACCGGAGCTGGCACCGACACTGGTACGGCACCGGGTGCGGCCGGGCGACCCGGCGCACCTGGCCGTCGGCCTCGGGCGCCTGGAGGCGGCGCGCGGCAGGGCGACCCTGCTGCTGGTGGCGCCTGAGCGGCCCGACGCGGGGCTCCTGGAGCGGGTCCACGACGCGCGCCGGGCGGGGGCGACGGTGCTCTCGCTCGACGGCGGCGACCCGGAGGTGCACGGCCTGGCGCACGAGACGCTGACGGTGCGGGCGGGCGCGGAGGTGGACCTGGACACGGTCCAGCACCTGGTGAGCGCGGCGGCCGGGGAGAACAGCCTGCCGCCGCCGCGCGGTCGGCGCCGCCTCCGCGACCGCCTCTCGCTCCTGGCGGACCACCTGACGTCACCGCCGCCGACGGGCTGGTGAGCCACCGCTTTGTGAGCACTGAGCCCATGTGACCTGGCCCGTCGCCCCGTAATTCGGTTGCCCGGCGCCGCGCGCCCGACGGAGCATGGTGCCTCGTGACGTCGAAGCTCTCCGCCGTGCTGCCCGATCTCGCGCCGTGGCGCTCCTCCCGCGACTTCCGGCTGCTGTGGATCCAGGGCCTGGTGACCGTCTTCGCGAGCTTCATGGCCCTGATCGCGCTGCCGCTGCAGATCATGGAGCTGACCGGTTCGCCGCTCGCCGTCGGTCTGATGGGCGCCGTCGAACTGGTCCCGCTGGTCGTGTTCGGGCTCTACGGCGGAGCGCTCGCGGACGCCGTGGACCGGCGGAAGGTGATCGTCGCGACGGAGGCGGGGCTCGGGCTTCTCGCCCTGATCCTGCTGCTCAACTCGCTCCTGTCGGAGCCGCTGCTCTGGCCGCTCTACGTCGTCGCGGCCCTGGTCTCCGCACTGTCCGGGCTCCAACGGCCCGCGCTCGACTCGCTCCTGGCCCGGATCGTCCCGCACGACCAGATGACGGCCGCCGCCGCGCTCAACGGGCTGCGCTGGCAGATGGGCGCCATCGCGGGTCCCGCGCTCGCGGGCCTGGTCGTGGCGTACGCGGGGCAGGCGACGGCGTACGGCGTGACCCTCGCCGGCTTCGCGCTCTCCGTCCTGCTCTGCCGCCGCCTCTCCCCCGCGCCGCCCGCGCACGACGCCGAGAAGCCCTCGCTGCGCGGGATCGCCGAGGGCGCGCGGTACGCGTGGTCGCGGCCGGTGCTGCTCGGTACGTACGCGATCGACCTGGCCGCGATGTTCTTCGCCTTCCCGAACGCGATCTTCCCGTTCCTGGCGGCGGAGCTGGACGCGGAGTGGTCGCTCGGCCTGATGTACGCGGCGGGCTCGGTCGGCTCGCTCGTCCTCGGCATGACCAGCGGCTGGACCGCGAAGATCCGCCGGCACGGGCTGCTCGTGGTGTTCGGTGCGGCGGGCTGGGGGCTCGCGATCGCGGCGGCCGGCTGGTTCGGGAACGTGTGGCTGGTGCTGCTCTGCCTGGCCTTCGCGGGCGCGGGCGACATGCTGAGCGGCCTGGGCCGCTCGACGATCTGGAACCAGACGATCCCGGAGGAGCTGCGGGGCCGCCTGGCCGGGATCGAGGTCCTCTCCTACAGCGTCGGCCCGCAGCTCGGCCAGGTGCGCGCGGGCGCCATGGCGGGCTGGACGGGCACGCGGGCGGCGGTCTGGAGCGGCGGTGTGGCCTGTGTGGCCGCGGTGGGGCTGCTCTGTCTGACGCTGCCGAAGCTGCTCACGTACGACTCCGACACGGACGAGGACGCGCGGCGCCACAAGGCGGCGCAGGAGGCACGCGAGGCGGAGGCAGCGGGCGCGGAGGCCGGGGCCGCCGGGGCCCCGGCCTGAGGCTCGGCCGGGCGGTCGCCTCTACTCAGGCGTCCCGTCCGCCTTCGGAGCGTCCGTCGAGGAGTCCTGGGAGCCGTCGTGCCACTTGGGGTCGTTCTCCCACTCCAGGTTGCGCTCGCGCGCGGTCTCCATCGCGTGGGCGGCCTCTTCCCGGCCGGCGTACGGGCCGAAGCGATTCTTCGCGGGGCAGTCGGGCCCCTCCTCGACCGTCTTGTGCTCCAGGCAGTAGTACCACTCGCCCGGCTTGCCCACCGTGCGCTTCTTGAACAGGGCCATCGTCGGCTCCTTCCTCTGGGGCCATGCTGCCCCAGACGCGGTCGTTAGACTCGCTGACATGTCTGGCCAGTCGCTGCTCGTACCGGGGGAGCTCTCTCCCCACCGCTCCGTTCCGGGAGCCATCCGCCGTCCCGAGTATGTCGGGAAGCCCGCGCCCACTCCGTACACGGGGCCCGAGGTGCAGGACTCCGACACCGTCGAGCGGATGCGGATCGCCGGCCGCATCGCCGCGCAGGCGATGGCGGAGGCCGCCAAGCACATCGCTCCGGGTGTCACCACGGACGAGCTGGACCGGGTCGCGCACGAGTTCATGTGCGACCACGGGGCGTACCCCTCGACCCTCGGCTACCGCGGCTTCCCGAAGTCGCTCTGCTCCTCGGTCAACGAGGTCATCTGCCACGGGATCCCCGACTCCACCGTCCTCCGGGACGGCGACATCGTGAACCTGGACGTCACGGCGTTCATCAACGGGGTCCACGGCGACAACAACGCCACCTACCTCTGCGGCGACGTGGACGAGGAGTCCCGGCTGCTCGTCGAGCGCACCCGCGAGTCCCTGAACCGGGCGATCAAGGCGGTCAAGCCGGGCCGGCAGATCAACATCATCGGCCGGGTCATCGAGTCGTACGCCAAGCGCTTCGGCTACGGCGTCGTGCGCGACTTCACCGGACACGGCATCAACTCGTCGTTCCATTCCGGGTTGATCATCCCCCACTACGACTCCCCGCACGCCACCACGGTCATCCAGCCGGGCATGACGTTCACGATCGAGCCGATGCTGACGCTGGGCACGCACGAGTACGACATGTGGGAGGACGGCTGGACGGTCGTGACCAAGGACCGAAAGCGAACGGCTCAGTTCGAGCACACGCTGGTGGTGACGGAGACCGGGGCCGAGATTCTCACGTTGCCCTGACGCCTCCCCGGGGTAGTTTTTTACCGACAGGACGTCGGGAACCAGTTGACTTAGGTAAGCCTAAGTAGCAGTATCTCAGCAGGTTCCCGTCCCCATCGGCCTCGGAGGCACGCCTTGGACACGCCCTTCTCGACGCTCATCCGTACGGCCTCTCACGAGCAGCACACCGAGGCCGAGACGTCGACCTTCATGAGCGACCTCATGGGTGGCCGGCTCGCCGTCGAGGCGTACACGCGGTACACGGAGCAGCTCTGGTTCGTGTACCGCGCCCTGGAGGACGGTGCGGAGGCGCTGCGGAACGACCCGGTGGCCGGGCCCTTCATACAGCCGGAGCTGTTCCGCACGGCCGCTCTGGAGCAGGACCTCGCCCACCTGCGGGGCCCGGACTGGCGCGAGGGTCTCTCCCCGCTGCCCGCCACCGCCGCGTACGCCGAGCGGGTGGCCGAGTGCGCGCGCGAGTGGCCGGCCGGCTATGTGGCGCACCACTACACGCGCTACCTCGGCGACCTGTCGGGCGGCCAGATCATCCGCGACAAGGCGGAGCGCACGTGGGGCTTCGCGCGCAAGGGCGACGGCGTCCGCTTCTACGTCTTCGACGAGATCACGAACCCGGCGGCCTTCAAGCGGGGCTACCGGGAGCTGCTCGACGGGGTGAACGCGGACGACCTGGAGAAGCAGCGGATCATCGACGAGTGCAAGCGCGCGTTCGACTTCAACGGCGCGGTGTTCCGGGAGCTGGGCAGCGAGTTCCCGCTGAGCGCGTGAGTTCGGGACTCAGGCGGTGAGGGTCCGCTCCAGGCGGACCCGGCCACCGAGTTCGATGACTCCGTCGGGGCCGGGGGCGGTCAGGATCTGCGACCCCCGGCCCTGAGTGATGTTCAGGGCCCGGCCCAGCTCCGCCGTGAGCAGCAGGGCCGCCGCGCCCGTCGCCTCGTCCTCGTCGATCCCGTCCCCGCGCCCGGGGAAGCCGCGCGCCCGGATCCGCCCGGCGGCCTCGTCCTCCCAGGCCCAGGCGTAGATCCACACCCCCGGCTCGGGCACGTCGAGCGCGTCGACCTCGGCGGCCGAGCCGTACCGCCGCAGGGTCCGCGCCGGGGCCCACTCGGCGCGGGCCTCTATCCAGGTGAACTCCCCGTCGCCGCGCACCCACACCTCACCGGCGGGCGGCCGGACGAGCTCCAGATCGAGCAGCCAGGCGGTCCCGACGAGCGGGTGCCCGGCGAACGGCAGCCGCACACCGGGCGTGTAGATGTCGACGTTCCCCCGCTCGGGATCGTCGACGAACACGGTCTCGCTGAACCCGAGTTCCTTGGCGAGCGCCTGCCGGGCCGCCTCGTCGGGATACGCGCGCCCGTCCCGTACGACCCCCAGCGCGTTGCCGAACCGCCCGTCGCCGGCGCAGAAGACACGCAGGACGTCGATGTCGGTGGCGCTACTCGTCACGGTCGTGTGCATGGCCGAATTCAAGCATCCAGCCGTCCCACTCGGCGGCCCCACCCGGAATCTGCCAGGCGTGCGTACGCGCTTCGCCGTACGGGGCTCCGGCGGCGGCATGAGAGAGGCCTCTCACCCAGGCCGCCCGCTGCCGCTCCGGGTCGGGGCCGGCGAACTCGCGGGTGAGCACCTTCTCGTACTCCTCGGCCACGGAACCGAGGAGTACCGTCACCTTCTCCTCGTCCTCCGCGCGGGACAGCACGACCGTGCGCGGCGTCCCGCCCTCGGCGAGGGCCGCCACCGCCCGGTCGTGGCCGTCGAGGAGGACCCAGCCGTCGAGGGCCGTCACCGACCAGAGCAGTACGGGTGCGAGGCTGCCCTCCCTGGCCTGCCTGCGGTACGCCTTGACGCGCGGGGCGTCCGGGGCGGACAGCTTCCGCAGGGGCAGGACGCCGTTCCAGCCCTGGTTCCAGTCCAGGTGGCCGTCCGGCCACTCCGTCAGGAAGTCCTCGCCCCAGACGTACGGCGGGAACACCGCACGCGGTCCGAAGATCCATCGGCCCGCGTGCAGGGGCCCCTCGTCGGCGGCGTCCAGCCGACCCGCGTACCGGCGCACCCAGTCGGGCCGCTGTCTGGCTTCGTCGGCGCGTATCGGTGGGAGGGGCGAGCGGTAGCCGGGGCGGCGGTGGACGCGGATCCCGCCGCGGTCCTCGTCGACGCGGGCGAGGAGGACGGGGCGGCCCGACTGGCGGAGCAGCATCCGGCGGCCGTCCGTCATCTCCCAGCGCAGGGGCGGTGGTTCGGGCGGGCCGTCGAGGCGGAACACGGCACCGGGGAGGTTCTCGCGGCGCAGGCGGGTGGGCATGGGCCGCACGCTAGTCGGACATGCGGCAGGGCCGCACCGCCGTTTCCGGGGGTGCGGCCCTGCCTGTGGGGGGTGGCGTTATGGGCTGCCGGCGGGTCAGGACTCCGTCGTCGTGCGGCGGCGGACCGCGATGACGACGGCCGCGCCCGCGGCGGCGATGGCGCCGGCCGCGCCGAGGAGGGTGCCGGTCGGCACGTCGGAGCCGGTCGCGGCGAGGGAGCCGGAGCCGCCGACCGTGCCGCCGCCGGTGGTCGAGCCACCGCCTGCGGTCGAGGTGCCGCCGGTGGTGCCTCCGTTGGTCCCGCCGGTCGTGGACGGCAGTGTGGCGTCCTTGTCGACGGTGAGGGCGACCGTGACCGGGTCGATCGCGGTGCCGGGCTTGTAGAAGGCCTCGCCGTTCGGGCCCGCGAACTGGGCCGCGCCGTCCTTGGTCAGCTTGGCCGGGACGTTCTTGAGCGTGACGACACCGTTCTTCGCGGAGTAGTCCGCCGTCGACAGGTCGAGGTCGGCGAAGGTGACGTCGTTCTTCGTGCCCTTGGCGGTGGTGACGTCCACGACGACGGTGCCGGAGGAGCCGTTCGCCTTGACCTTCACGTCGCTGATCGCCAGGTCGATCGTGTGCGCCGCGCACGCGAAGCGGACGGTGCCCTCGAAGACCGCGTCGGCCTTGCGGGCCTTCGCGTCCCACGTGGCCGAGCCGAAGCCGAAGTCGTACACGGAGCCGTTGTTCGTGGCGCCGCCGGTCGTGGTGGCCTTGCCGCCGCAGGTGCTGACGACGTACGAGCGCCAGGACTCCTTCACGCCCCAGGTGAGCTTGCCGTTGACGACCGACGGCGTGCCCGTGGTCGGCGCGGTCGTGGGAGCGGTCGTGGTGGGGGCGGTGGTCGGCGGGGCCGTGGTCTTCGTCGGAGTCGGGGTCGGGGTGGGCGTGGTCTGCGTCGGGGTGGGCGTCGGGGTCGGCTTCGTGCCGCCCGCCTTCACGGTCAGAGTGGCGGCGTCGAGCGCGTCGCCCTCCTTGTAGAAGCCCGCGAAGGCCTCCGCGCCGCCCTTGGTCAGCTTCGCCGGTATGTCCTTGAAGACCATCGCGCCGCCCGCGCCCTGGCCGGGCCGCACCTTGCTCATGTCGAGCGCGGCGATCGCGACGTCGTCACGGGTGACGAACTTCCCGTCGTTGCCCTTGGTGACCACGTCGGCGGTGATCTCGCCGGTCGGGGCGGCCGTGCCCTTGGTGGAGAGCTTCACGTCCGAGAGCGTGATGTCGAGGACGCCGTGGTGGGCCTCGAAGTGGACGCTGCCCTTGAAGGAGTTGGCCGTGGCGTGCGTCCCGGTGTCGTACGTACCGGTGCCGTGGACGAAGGTGAACACCCCGTTGTCCGCGGCCTGCTTCGCGCCACCGGCCACCGTGGTCCTGCCCGCCGCCATCGGAGAGGCGAGGTACTTGCGGAAGGACTCCTTGAAGCCCCAGTCCAGCGTGCCCTCCTTCAGCTCCATGACGGGGGCGCCGGCCGCCTTGTCCGGCCCGTCCGCGGCGAGGGCGGGCAGGGCGAAGACGCTCGCCCCGAGGGCGGCGGCGGTGGCGACGGCCGCCGCGAGGGCGACGGGTCGACGGGTGGTCGTGGCCATGGTGGGTGGTCTCCTACAGGGATCGGGGGTGAGGGAGAGGTTGGGGGGTTACGGGGCCCGGAAGGGTGGGGTCAGGCCGAAGGGGGCGCCGTGCGGCGTCGCCTGACGGCGACGTACACCGCGATCGCCGCGGCGAGCAACACACCCGCGCCGAGCGCGAGGTACGTGGCCGTCGCCGAGGAGTCCTCGGAGGCCGCCGCCTTCGCCGGAGCGGCCGGGGCGGAAGCCGGAGGTGACGCGGCGGCCGAGGGCTTGGTGTCGCTGCCCAGGTCGGGCAGGGCCGGCAGCTGGGCCTTCGCGTCGACCGCGACGGCCAGCGAGACGGGGTCCATCTCCGTACCGGCCTTGTACATCCCGCCGAACGCCTTCGCGCCGCCCTCCGTGAGGGTCGCGGGCGCCTCGGCCAGGACCGCGAGGCCGTTCTTCGGGGCGAAGTCCTTGGCCGTGAAGGTGACCAGGGGGACGGCCTTCTCGGTCTTGCCGGCGCTGGTGACATCGGCGCTGAGCGTGCCCTTGCCGCCGGTCACCGTGACCGAGACCTGGCCGAGGACGAGGTCGATGTGGGTGCCGGTGAAGCGGACGGAGCCCGCGAAGTCGGCGTCGAGGGTCTGCTTCCGGGGGTCGTACGTGCCCTTTCCGCTCGGGAAGCGGAACAGCGCGCCGCCGTCCTGGGCACCGGCGGAGAGGGTCCACCTGCCCTGGGCGATGGAGCCGGTGACGTACTCGCGGAAGGTGCGGCGCACGCCCCAGTCGACGGCTCCGTCCCGGAATCCGCCGGGGGCGGCGGAGGTCGTCGCCGACGGCTCGGGGGACTTCGTCGCGGTCGGTTCGGCGGCCGCCTTCACGTCGACGGTGAGGCTGATCGGGTCGAGCGGCGTACCGGCCGTGTAGTAGCCGGCGAAGGCGCGGGCGCCCTGCGCGGTCAGCGTGGCGGGCACGTTGGTCAGGGAGATCGGGCTGCCGCCGCCGCGCATGTCGATGCCGGACAGGTCGAGCGAGGCCAGCGGCACCTGCGAGGAGGTGGTGACCTGTCCCGAGCCCTTGGCCTTGCTCGCCATGTCGGCGTGGAGCGTGCCGCGCCCGCCCTCGATCCGGACCCGGGGCCTGCTGATCGTCAGATCCAGCTCGTGGGTGCCGTCGCTCTTGCGGTGACCGAGGAAGCGGACCCCGCCCGAGAAGCCGGCCGTGAGGGCGCCGGTCGCGGGGTCGTACGAGCCCTGGGCGGAGTGGAAGCGGAACTGGCTGCCGCCGACGGTGGCGGTGCCGCCCGTGAGGTTCCAATTGCCCTGGGCGATGGGGCCCGTGACGTAGCTCTGGAAGGAGGACTTGATTCCCCAGTCGAGCCTGCCCCCCTGCACCGTACGGCCCGCGGCCTGGGCGGCGGTGGCCGGGAGCAGGGACCCGAGGATCGCCGCGAAGAGCAGGACGGTGAACGCCCGGGCGGGTCTGGACAGCAGCATGGAACCCCTCCGAGGGCTGGCAAGTGAGGTAAGGCTAACCTAAGGTGCCCGGAGGCAAAACGACAGACTGCTACCCAGAACGAACAGGACGGTGCTTCCCCGTGCAGAGAACTCGCCTCGCGGGTGCGCTGATGTCCGCACTCGCGCTCGCGCTCCTGGCGACCGGCTGCGGCGACGGAAGCGCCCCGCGGCAGGCCGCCCCCTCGGCGAACTCCCCACAGGCGAAGGCCGCCCCCGATCGCGTCGAACCCCTGCCCGGCGCCCCGAAGTCCACGCTCCCCGCGACCGTGGACTCGGCGGACGGCCGGAAGGTCACCGTCACCTCCACCGAGCGGATCGTCCCG
The DNA here is from genome assembly GCF_040638605.1 of Streptomyces sp. NPDC026092. Taxonomy (NCBI): domain Bacteria; kingdom Bacillati; phylum Actinomycetota; class Actinomycetes; order Kitasatosporales; family Streptomycetaceae; genus Streptomyces; species Streptomyces sp. NPDC026092. The sequence goes on along the minus strand of NZ_JBEZYN010000030.1, from coordinate 68,102 downwards.
CTCACCGGCTCCCTCAACGAGATCGTCTTCACCCTCGGCCTCGGCGACCGGGTCGTCGCCCGGGACATCACGGCCACCTTCGAACAGGCCGCGAAGCTCCCGGTGGTGACCCGCGCCCACGACGTCTCCGCCGAGAGCGTGCTCTCCCTGCGGCCGACGCTCGTCCTCGCCGACACCTCCACCGGACCGGCCGAGGCGATCGCCCAGATCCGCGACGCCGGCATCCCGCTCGTCGTCGTGAGGCCCGCGAAGGAGCTGGCGGACGTGTCCACCCGGATCGACACGGTCGCCGCCGCGCTCGGCGCACCGGAGGCGGGGACCGCGCTGAAGCAGCGCACACAGGGCCGGATCGACGCCGTCCGTAAGGACATTCCCGCTCAGAACTCCCAGAGCGGCACGAAGAGCAAGCCCCGGGTGGCCTTCCTGTACGTACGCGGCTCGGCGGCCGTCTACCTGCTCGGCGGCGCCGAGTCCGGGGCAGCGTCGCTCCTGGAGGCGGCGGGCGCGGTCGACGCGGGCAAGGAGTCCGGCCTGAAGAAGGACTTCACGCCCATCACCAGCGAGGCCCTCGCGGCCGCCGCGCCCGACGCGATCCTCGTCATGACCAAGGGCCTCCAGTCGGTCGGCGGCGTCGACGGCCTGGTGAAGGTCCCGGGCGTGGCGGAGACCCCGGCCGGGATGGACCGCCGGGTCGTCTCGATCGACGACGGCGTCCTCCTCAACTACGGCCCGCGCACGGACGAGGTGCTGCGGTCGCTGGTCGACCAGCTGTACGGGGAGACGAAGTGACGGCGGTCGACGGCAGGGAGGCTCCGGCGACCCCGGCGGCCTCGAAGGCTCCGGCGCCCTCCGCCCGCAAGCCGCGCGGTACCGCCACCACCCTCACCCTCGTCCTCCTCGCCGTCCTGCTGCTCCTCGCGCTGCTGTCCGCGGGCATCGGGGCGTACGAGATCCCGCTCGGGGACGTCCTCGCCTCCGTGCAGCACCGCATCGGCCTCGGCGGCCACGCGCTGGAACGGTCGGCGGAGAGCGTGCTGTGGAACATCCGGCTCCCCCGGGTGGTCCTCGCGATCCTCGTCGGCGCCTCGCTCGGCTGCGCGGGCGCCCTGATGCAGGGCGTGTTCGGCAACCCGCTCGCCGAGCCCGGGGTGATCGGCATCTCGGCGGGCGCGGCCGTGGGCGCGGTCGGCGCGATCGCGCTCGGGCTCAGCTTCCTCGGCAACTGGACGGTGACGGTCTGCGCGTTCGTGGCCGGGCTCGCGACCGTGTTCCTCGTGTACGCGATGTCCCGCGCGGGCGGCCGTACGGAGGTGGTGACGCTGATCCTCACCGGTATCGCGGTGAACGCCTTCGCGGGCGCCCTGATCGGCCTGTTCATCTTCTTCGCCGACAACGCGCAGATCACCCAGATCACGTTCTGGCAGCTCGGCTCGCTCGCCCAGGCGACCTGGCCGAAGGTGCTCGCCGTCCTGCCGTGCGCGCTGGTCGGTCTCGCCGTCGCCCCGTTCTACGCCCGCAAGTTGGACCTGCTCGCGCTCGGCGAGCGGCCCGCGCGGCACCTGGGCGTGGACGTGGAGCGGCTGCGGATCGTCCTCATCCTGGTCGTGGCGCTGCTCACGGCCGCCGCGGTCGCGGTGGCGGGCATCATCACCTTCGTGGGCCTGCTCGTTCCGCACCTGCTGCGGATGGCGAACGGCCCCGGCCACCGCTTCCTGGTCCCGGGCAGCGCGCTCGGCGGCGCGGTCGTCCTCGCGGCCGGCGACCTGGCGGCCCGTACGATCGCGGCCCCCGCCGAACTCCCCCTGGGCGTCCTCACCGCCCTCTTCGGCAGCCCGTTCTTCTTCTGGCTGCTGCGCAGGACTCGTCGTAGGCAAGGTGGTTGGGCATGATCCGCGGTTCTTCTCCGGCAGCGGACACCCCGAGCGCCTCCCCCTGCCGGGGGTCCGGGGGTTGTCCCCCGGGCAGGCACAGTTGGCTGCTGCGCAGGACTCGTCGTAGGCAAGGTGGTTGGGCATGATCCGCGGTCTTCTGCGTCTCGCGGGCCGTGCGCGCGAACTGCCCGTGCCGACGGCGCCCGGTGACGTCGTCGCCGAGGCTCGGGGGCTCCGGGTCGGGCTCGGTGGGCGGGAGGTGCTCGGCGGGGTGGACGCGCGCGTACGGGCCGGTGAGGTGCTGGCCCTGGTGGGGCCCAACGGGGCCGGGAAGTCGACGCTGCTCGGCGCGCTGGCCGCCGATCTCGCGCCGGCCGGCGGCGAGGTACGGATCTGCGACCGGCCCGCCACCGGCTGGTCCGCGCCCGAACTGGCCCTGCGCCGGGCCGTGCTGCCGCAGGCGGCCGCGCTCGCCTTCCCCTTCCCGGTCGCCGAGGTGGTCCGGATGGGCCGGGCCCCGTGGGCCGGGACCGGGTACGAGGAGGAGGACGAGGCCGCCGTCGCCGAGGCCATGGCGGCCACCGAGGTGGCGGAGTTCGCGGACCGCCCCTTCTCCGCGCTCTCCGGCGGTGAACGCGCCCGGGTCGCCCTGGCCCGCGTCCTCGCCCAGCGCACCGCTCTGCTGCTGCTCGACGAGCCGACCGCCGCGCTCGACCTGCGCCACCAGGAACTCGTGCTCCAGGTCTGCCGCGAACGCGCCGCCGCCGGGGTCGCGGTGGTCGTCGTCCTGCACGACCTCGGCCTCGCCGCCGCGCACGCGGACCGGGTCGCGGTGCTGCACGCCGGGCGGATCGCCGCCGACGGACCGCCGGCCGAGGTCTTCGACGAGGAGCTCCTGAGCCGGGTGTACCGACAGCCGGTCGATGTCCTCGCGCACCCGCGGACCGGCGTCCCCCTCGTCGTCCCGCGCCGCACCGCACCCGGATCCGAGGACGAACCCCGACCCGTACCCGGAGCCGGAACCGGACCCGCGCCCGAAACCGGCAAATCCGGCGCCTTGACCGGCGCTTGACCGTGTCATGGTGCGCCGCAGAGCGTGCCGTGACCGCGTCGCGACCGGGCGGGGAACGTGAGAGCGGAATCACTGGACGGCCCGGTTTGCCTGAGGTAAGCCTCGGTTAAGTTAGGCCCGCCTCACCCCGGTCCTACCCCGCCTCACCCCCGTCACGATCCCCTCTGGAGCACCCGTATGCGAGCCGTCCGTCTCTCCGTCGTCACCGCCGCGGTCACCGCCGCGGCACTGACCGCCGTCACCGGCTGCACCCAGAAGAGCGACGCCAAGGGTGACGACGGCGCCGTCACGGTCGTCGCCAAGGACGACTCCTGCGAGGTCTCGAAGAAGGAGTTCCCGGCCGGGCACGTGGAGCTCGCCGTCGAGAACCGGGGCACGAAGGTCACCGAGGTCTACATCCTGTACCCGGACGACCGGATCGTGACCGAGCGCGAGAACATCGGCCCCGGCACCAAGGCCACCGTCACCGCCGAGGTCAAGGCCGGTGCGTACGAGATCGCGTGCAAGCCCGGCATGAAGGGCGACGGCATCCGGCAGAAGGTCACCGTCACCGGTGGCGCCGCAGCCGCCAAGCGCTCCCCCGAGATGGACGCCGCCGTGGCCGCCTACCGCCAGTACGTCCAGGCGCAGGCGGACGAGACCCTGCCCAAGGTGAAGGTCTTCACCGACGCCGTCCGCGCCGGTGACGTCGAGGCCGCGAAGAAGGCGTACGCCGACTCCCGTATCGGCTGGGAGCGCACCGAGCCGGTCGCCGAGTCCTTCGGCGACATCGACCCGAAGGTCGACGTCCGCGAGGACGGCCTGGAGGCCGGCCAGGACCCGGCGAAGGACTGGACCGGCTGGCACCGCCTGGAGAAGGCGCTCTGGCAGGACAAGAAGATCGGCGACCGCGAGAAGGAGCTCGCCGACACCCTCGACAAGGACCTCGCGGACTGGGTGAAGCGGGTCGGCAAGGCCGACATCACCCCGACCTCGATGGCCAACGGCGCCAAGGAGCTCCTCGACGAGGTCGCCACCGGCAAGGTGACGGGCGAGGAGGAGCGTTACTCCCACACCGACCTCGTCGACTTCAAGGCGAATGTCGAGGGCGCGCAGAAGTCCTTCGACCTGCTCAAGCCGGTCGCCTCGAAGAACGACCCGACGCTCGTCGCCGAACTCGACAAGCAGTTCGCGGCGCTGAACACGCTCCTCGACAAGTACCGCACGGACAAGACCGGTTACGTGTTCACCTCGTACGACAAGGTCGGCAAGGCGGAGCGCAAGGAGCTGTCGGACGGCGTCAACGCGCTGGCCGAGCCGCTCTCCAAGCTCGCCGCCGCGGTCGTGAAGTAGAAGGAGCGGAGGACACGGACATGTCCGAAACGAACGAGGCCATAGAGGCGGCGGGCGACGGTCCCGCGACCTCGCGGCGCACCGTCCTCGGTTGGGGCGGTGCCGGGCTCGCGCTCGGCGCCGCCGCGGCCGGCGGGGCCGTCGCCCTCGGCCGGCCCGGGGACGCCCCCGTGCCCGCGTCCGACAGCGGCTCGGCCGTCCCCTTCCACGGGGCCCACCAGGCCGGTATCGCCACGGCCGTCCAGGACCGGCTGCACTTCGCCGCGTTCGACGTGAAGACGACGGCCCGTGCCGAGCTCGTCCAGCTCCTGAAGGACTGGACCCGCGCCGCCGAGCGGATGACGGCAGGTCGCGAGGTCGGCGAGGGCGCCTACGGCGGTCTGCCGGAGGCCCCGCCGGACGACACGGGCGAGGCCCTCGGCCTCAAGCCGTCCCGGCTCACGCTCACCATCGGCTTCGGGCCGTCCCTGTTCGACGGCCGCTTCGGGCTCGCGGACCGGCGGCCGGGGGCTCTGGTCGACCTGCCCAAGTTCCCCGGCGACAACCTGGACCCGGCGCGCAGCGGCGGCGACCTCTGCGTGCAGGCCTGCGCGGACGATCCGCAGGTGGCCGTGCACGCGATCCGCAACCTGGCCAGGATCGGCTTCGGCAAGGTCGCGGTCCGCTGGTCGCAGCTCGGCTTCGGCAAGACGTCCTCCACCACCCCCGACGCGCAGACCCCGCGCAACCTGTTCGGCTTCAAGGACGGCACCCGCAACATCGCGGGCACCGACACCGCGGGCCTGGACAAGCACGTGTGGGTCCCCGCCAAGGACGCCCCGGGCGGGGCCGCCTGGATGGCGGGCGGCTCGTACCTGGTCGCCCGCCGGATCCGGATGAACGTCGAGACCTGGGACCGCACCCCGCTGGCCGAGCAGGAGGACATCTTCGGCCGCGACAAGAAGGAGGGCGCGCCGGTCGGCAAGGCCAAGGAGCACGACGAGCCGTTCCTGAAGGCGATGAAGCCGGAGGCCCATGTGCGGCTCGCGCACCCGGACTCCAACAACGGGGCGACGATCCTGCGCCGCGGCTACTCCTTCACGGACGGCACCGACGGCCTGGGCCGTCTGGAGGCGGGCCTGTTCTTCCTCGCGTACCAGCGGGACGTCCGTACCGGCTTCATCCCGGTGCAGACCTCGCTGGCCCGCGCGGACGTCCTCAACGAGTACATCCAGCACGTGGGTTCGGCGCTGTTCGCCGTCCCGCCGGGCGTCCGGGACACGGGCGACTGGTGGGGCCGGGCGCTGTTCTCCTGAACGGGAAGGGACCGACGTGTTCGGCAATTATCTGATCGGGCTGCGCGAGGGTCTCGAAGCCAGTCTGGTCGTCTGCATCCTCATCGCGTACCTGGTGAAGACCGGGCGCCGCGACGCCCTGCGGCCGATCTGGATCGGCATCGGGGTGGCAGTCGGGATCGCGCTCGCTTTCGGCGCCGGGCTCGAGTTCGGCTCGCAGGAGCTGACGTTCGAGGCGCAGGAGCTGCTGGGCGGCTCGCTCTCCATCCTGGCGGTGGCCCTGGTCACCTGGATGGTGTTCTGGATGCGGCGCACGGCCCGGCATCTGAAGGCGGAGCTGCACGGCAAGCTGGACCAGGCGCTCCAGATGGGCACCGGCGCCCTGGTCGCGACCGCGTTCCTGGCGGTGGGCCGCGAGGGCCTGGAGACGGCGCTCTTCGTCTGGGCGTCCGTGCGGGCCTCGTCGGACGGCACGTCGGCGCCGCTGATCGGGGTGCTGCTCGGCATCGCCACGGCGGTGCTCCTCGGCTGGCTGTTCTACCGCGGCGCGCTGCGGATCAACCTGGCGAAGTTCTTCACCTGGACCGGCGGCATGCTGGTCGTGGTGGCGGCCGGTGTCCTCGCGTACGGCGTGCACGACGTCCAGGAGGCGCGCTTCCTGGACGGTCTGGCGGACAAGGCCTTCGACATCTCGGCGACGATCCCGCCGGACAGCTGGTACGGGACGCTCCTCAAGGGCGTCTTCAACTTCCAGCCGGACCCGACGGTTCTTCAGGTCACGGTGTGGGCGCTCTATCTGATCCCGACGCTCGCGCTCTTCCTGGCCCCGGTAGGGTCGGGTCCGTCCGTGCCCGTGGAGAAGCAGAAGGCGACCGATGAGAAGGCCGAGGCGCCCGTCGAGGGCACGCACTGAGCTGGGGCGACCGTCGAGGGTTCTCGTGACGACGGCGTTGGCGGGCGCGCTGGCGCTGACGGCGAGCGGCTGCGTGACGGTGCACGGCGAGCGTGAGGTCGTACCGGCCGCGACGCAGACCGAGGCCGCGCAGGCGCTCAAGGAGTTCATCGCGGCGTACAACAAGGCCGACAAGGAACACGATCCCAAGCTCGACGCGGACCGGGTCACCGGTGCGTTCGGAGCGATCAACCAGGCCGCGATGAAGGCCCGTTCGGTCACCCAGCCCGACGGCAACCCGGAGCACCAGCCGCTGGAGCTCACCGACGCGAAGTTCGTCGTGCCGAAGAAGGCGGGCTGGCCGCGCTGGTTCGTCGCGGACGCCGACTCCAACCGGGACACCGGCACGGACAACAGCGGCAACCGCTGGCTCGTCGCCTTCGTGCGCAACGGCCCCGACCAGCTGTGGGAAGCCGCCTATCTGACGATCCTGACCCCGGACGAGCGCCCCGTGTTCAAGACGGACGGCGGGTTCGCGGTCCCGGTCGCCCCGGACGCGACCGGCCTCGCGCTGGCGCCCAAGGACCTGGGCCGGAGCTACGCCACGTTCCTCGGGGGCGGGGAGCAGGGCCCGTTCGCGGCCGGTCCGTACACCACGGGCTGGCGGGAGCAGCGGCAGAAGGAGGCGAAGCGGGTCGGCATGGCGACGCAGTACGTCGACCAGCCCACGGACACCGGCGACTTCACGCCGCTGGCCCTCGCGACCGAGGACGGCGGGGCGCTCGTCTTCTTCGCGACGCGCTACTTCGAGCGGCAGACGGCGGCCCAGGGGTACCGGCCGAAGGTCGGCGACGAGGTGAAGGCGCTGATGACGGGCGAGGTGAAGAACACCGTCACGAAGGAGTGGGTGTCGAGCCAGTCGGTCCTGGTGAAGCCCGCGGGCACGACCGACGGCGCGGTCACGATCACGAACCGGCTCCAGGGCGTCACGGCGGCGAAGGGCTCGTAACTCCGGCCCCGCCCGTCGGCTCCGTCCCTCAGCGGCGGCCGAGCGGCCAGGCGACCGCGGGTTCGGCGTGCTGGTCGCCGCGCTCGGCCGCGTGGCGGGCGCAGGCGTCGGTGAGGGTCTCCAGGAGGTTCAGCGGGTCCGGCAGGGCGTGCTCGGGGCCGCGGACCCAGGCGACCGACGGCTGCTCGTCCTCGTCACCGATGAGCCGGGCCGGTGGTACGAGGACATAGCTGCCGCGACAGTGCCAGCGGAGCCCCGGGTGCTCGTCCATGGTCTCCGGATGGCAGTCCAGCTCGCAGGGCCACCACTCGTCCTCGTCCTCGGGGGTGCCGCGGGTGGCGGTGAAGAAGAGCATCCGGCCGCCGTCGCCCGCGCTCTCGGCGGACTCGGCGACGGGCCCGACCTCCACACCCTGGTCGAGGAGCCGCTCCAGGGCGGCCCGGCCGGCGGCGAGCGGTACGTCGAGGACGTCGTGGACCATGCCGGTGGCCGTGACGAAGTTCGCCCCGGGCTCGTTGCGGGCCCAGCGCTCGATCTGGGCGCGGTCGGTGGTCGACTGCGTCTGCCAGGCGAAGGAGACGGGGTGCCGGGCGGGGGTGGGACAGCCGATGCGCTCGCAGGAGCAGCGGTATCCGACGGGGTACGCGGCGGGGGCGAGGGGCAGTCCGGCGGCGGCGACGTCCAGGAGCAGGGTCTCGCGGCGGTTCTCGTCCTCGGCCGCGGTGCGTTTCGGGCGCCTGCGCAGCCACTGCGCGAGTCTGCTCTCCGTGCCGCGGTAGCGGCCGATACCGTCGCCCATCTATCCCCTCACACCTGCGCTCGCCTGTTACTCGCCCGTTCGGCTCTGCCCATCGTCGCATCTTCCCGTGCTTCAGGTGACCGGAGTCCCCAACCGGGGTACGTAACGGGGTTACGCCCTGGGCGCGATCCCGCGCAGCGCGTAGTCGACGAGGGTGTCGGCGTAGGCGTGGGTGAGCGGCAGGGTGCGGTGGAGCCAGCGGTGGTTCAGGGGCCCGACGAGGAGTTCGAGGGCGACGCGGGGGTCGACGTCCGGGTCGATGTCCCCGGCGGCCTGGGCGGCCTGGAGGCGGCGTACGTAGTACTGGAGCTGGGGTTCCAGGAGTTTCTCGACGAACTGGGCGCCGAGCTCGGGGTTCACGACGCCCTCGGCGGCGAGGGCGCGGGAGGGGGCGTCGTAGGTGGGGTTGTTCAGCTCGTCGACGGTGGCGCGGAGCACGTACTTCAGGTCGGCGGCGAGGTCGCCGGTGTCGGGGATCTCACTGTCGGCGTCGCCTCCGAGGGCCTCGTTCGCCTGGGCGGCGAGGTCCAGGAAGGCGTCGAGAAGGACGGCGGCCTTGGAGGGCCACCAGCGGTAGATGGTCTGCTTGCCGACGCCGGCGCGGGCGGCGATGCCCTCGACGGTCGTCCTGGCGTAGCCCGTCTCGGAGACGAGGGCGAGGGCGGCGTCGAAGATGGCGCGGCGGGAGCGCTCACTGCGCCGTGAGGCGTCGGGGGCCTTGCTCTTGGTCTCGGTGCTCTTGGAGTCGGGCATGGCTCCAACCTACCAGCTGACGAGACGATGCGTCTCGCCCAACTGTTCCCCCCTGATATTCGGCGGAACCACCCGATCGGTTCACTGCGCCCAGCCGGGTCGAGGGCGGACCATAAGCTCGTCCGACGACTGATTCTCCGTCCGTGAGGAGCTCTCATTGCGCCAGACCCCGCGCGAGGCCTCGCCCCGCCGCTACCTCATGTGCCCACCCACGCACTTCGAGGTGACGTACTCCATCAACCCCTGGATGGACCCCACGAAACCGGTCGACCTGCCGCTCGCCCTCGCCCAGTGGGAGGACCTGACGGCCCGCTACCGCGCCCTCGGCCACACCGTGGAACTGCTCGACCCGCTCCCCGGCCTGCCGGACATGGTCTTCACCGCCAACGGCGCGACCGTCGTGGACGGCCGGGTGCTCGGCGCCCGGTTCGCCCACGCGCAGCGTACGGAGGAGGAGGCCGCGCACCTGGACTGGTTCCGCGCCAACGGCTACACCGAGGTGCGCGTGCCGGAGCACGTGAACGAGGCCGAGGGCGACTTCGCGGTCACCTCGTCGTGGATCCTGGCCGGCCGGGGCTTCCGCTCCACGCCGCTCTCGCACCTGGAGGCGCAGGAGTTCTTCGGGCGCCCGGTGGTCGGCCTCGAACTCGTGGACCCGCGCTACTACCACCTGGACACGGCCCTGTGCGTCCTGGACGCGGAGGCCGACGAGGTCATGTACTACCCCGGCGCCTTCTCCCCCGGCAGCCAGGAGGTGCTGTCCCGGCTCTACCCGGACGCCCTGCTCGCGACCGAGCGGGACGCGGCCGTGCTCGGCCTGAACGCGGTGAGCGACGGCCACCACGTGCTGCTGCCCCAGGCGGCGGTGGGGCTCTTCGAACCGCTCCGTGACCGCGGCTTCGAGCCCCTGGGCATGGACCTGTCGGAGCTGCTCAAGGGCGGCGGCAGCGTGAAGTGCTGCACCCAGGAGCTGCGCCCCTGAGCCGCCGGGCGACCCCTCGGCCCCTCGCCCGCTACTCCGGCTGCTCCGGGGGCCAGGGGTCGCCCCACTCGACGTCCCGGGCGGCCTTGTAGAGCGTCCCGTGGCGCTTCGTGACCGTCTCGCGGCTCAGCCCGGTCTCCTCGGGGCCGCAGAGGTCGAGCAGCACCTGGCCCTTGCGGATCTGCGGCTTCCGGGTCACCCGCGAGGCCACCGGGGCGACGGGGAACCGGGTCGCCGCCACGTAGGCGAACTTCTCGTCCTCGTACGGCAGCGAACCGCCCTTCACCTTCCGGTGCAGCGAGGACCTGCTCACGCGGGCCGCGAAGTGGCACCAGTCCTTGCCCGGCTCGATCGGGCACGCCCCGCTGTGCGGGCACGGCGCGGCGACGGTGAAGCCCGCCTCGACGAGGAGGGAGCGCGCGGCGATGATCCGCTCGTAGCCGTCGGGGGTGCCGGGCTCGACGATCACGACCGCCTGCGCGACCCGCGCGGCCTCGGTCACGAGCGCCGTCCGGTCGGCCTCGGTCAGTTCCTTCAGGACGTACGAGACGGTCACCAGGTCCGTCGCGTCGAGCCGCAGGGCCCCGCCGATCCGGGCGCGGCGCCACTCGGCGTCGAAGGCCCCGCCGGCCAGTTCCTTGCCGAGGGCGAGGGCGGGCTCCGCCCAGTCGAGGACGGTGGTGCGCGGGGCGCCGTCCCAGGCCTCCGCGACCGCCCAGCTCGCCGCTCCGGTGCCGCCGCCGACGTCGGTGTGCGTGGCCGGCTCCCACGCGGGCGCCGCGCCCCGCAGGGCGTCGAGGGACGCCCGTACCGCCTCGAACGTCGCCGGCATCCGGTACGCGGCGTACGCGGCGACGTCGGAGCGGTCGCGGAGGACCGGGGCATCGGTCGGGGTGGTCCCCCGGTAGTTGGCGATCAGCCGGTCGACGGCCTGGGTCGCCTGGCGCGGCGGCAGCCCGTCGAGCAGCCCGGCGAGCGCGGCGCGCAGCGCGTCACCGGAAGCGAGGGAGGGGGAGGCGTTCACCTCCACATTTTAGGCGGTCGGTGGGAGCGCTAGGCGGTCGCCTGGGAGCGCCAGGGCCGGCACAGGCCGAGGAAGCAGGCGAGCGCTCCGGCCGCGCAGACCAGCTGGACGACGGCCATCGGCACGGCCGTCGCCTCGCCGGCGATGCCGACGAGCGGGGAGGCGATCGCGCCGATCAGGAAGGACGAGGTGCCGAGCAGCGCGGAGGCCGAGCCCGCCGCGTGCGGGGTGCGCATCAGCGCCTGCGCATTGGTGTTCGGCAGGACGAGACCCATCGCCGACATCAGGACGAAAAGACCGGCAGCCACGGCCGCGAGGGAGGGCTTCCCGAAGACCCCGCTCGTCATGACGAGCAGCGCCGCCGCGGCGAGCACGATCACGCCGAGCCCCCAGCCAAGCGCCTTGTCCAGACTGACCCGGCCGACGAGCAGCTTGCCGTTGATCTGGCCGACGGCGACGAGACCGATGGAGTTGAGGCCGAAGAGCAGGCTGAAGGTCTGCGGCGAGGCGCCGTAGATCTCCTGGACCACGAACGGAGAGGCGCTGATGTACGCGAAGAGCGCGGCGAAGCCGAGGCCGCCGGCCAGCATGTAGCCGGTGAAGACCCGGTCCGCGAGCAGCCCGCGCATGGTGCGCAGCGCCTCGCCCACGCCGCCTTCGTGCCGCCGCTCGGGCGGCAGCGTCTCGCCCAGCCACTTCCAGACCACCAGGGTCAGCAGGACGCCGATGACGGCGAGGACGTAGAAGACGCCCCGCCAGTCGGTGATCCGCAGGATCTGGCCGCCGATGAGCGGGGCGATGATCGGGGCGACGCCGGAGATCAGCATCAGGGTGGAGAAGAACCGGGCCATCTCGACGCCGTCGTACAGATCGCGGACGACGGCCCGGGCGATGACGATGCCGGCCGCGCCCGCCAGGCCCTGGAGCAGCCGGAAGCCGATGAGCAGCTCGACGGTGGGCGCGAAGGCGCAGACCGCGGTGGCGGCGACGTACACGAGCATGCCGATGAGCAGCGGACGGCGGCGCCCCCACTTGTCGCTCATCGGGCCGACGACGAGCTGGCCGAGCGCCATGCCGGCGAGGCAGGCGGTCAGGGTCAGCTGGACGGTCGCGGCGGGCGAGCGGAGCATCTGGGTGACCTCCGGCAGCGCCGGCAGGTACATGTCCATGGAGAGCGGCGGGAGCGCGGTGAGACCGCCGAGCACGAGCGTGACGAGCAGGCTCGCGCGCCGCGCTGGGGCGGCGGGACCGGCGGATATGTGGGCTGGCGATCCTTGCTTCGTGGGCTGGCCGCTCTCCGGCATCGACTGCTCCATTTCGTTGAAACTTTCCCTATGCTCTCAGCTCGTCGGGACAGGTCGAGACCTTTCTGAGGTGGGGCATGGGGTCGGGCATGGGGTCGGGCATGGAAAAGACCGTTCGGTGGGGCGTCCTCGCGACGGGCGGGATCGCGGCGAAGTTCGCCGACGAGCTGCGCGCGACGGACGGCGCGGAGGTGGTGGCCGTGGCCTCCCGCACGGAGGCGTCGGCGCGGGCCTTCGCGGACCGGTTCGGGATACCGAAGGCGTACGGGGAGTGGTCCGCGCTCGCCGCCGACCCGGACGTCGACGTGGTGTACGTGGCGACCCCGCACCACGCGCACCGGGAGGCCGCGGGGCTCGCCCTGGAGGCGGGCAAGGCGGTCCTCTGCGAGAAGGCTCTCACCCTGAACGCGCGCGAGGCAGAGGAGTTGGTCGCGCTCGCCCGGGACCGTGGTCTCTTCCTGATGGAGGCCATGTGGATGTACTGCAACCCGCTGATCCGGCGGATCGCGGAGCTGGTCCGGGACGGGGCGATCGGCGAGGTGAGGACCGTCCAGGCGGACTTCGGTCTGGCCGGCCCGTTCGCCCCCGACCACCGGCTGCGCGACCCGGCGGTCGGCGGCGGGGCGCTCCTGGACCTCGGCGTCTACCCGGTCTCCTTCGCCCAGCTGCTGCTCGGCGAACCCGACACGGTCCAGGCGCACGCGCTCCTTTCGCCCGAGGGCGTGGACCTGAACACGGCGATGCTCCTCGGCTGGTCGTCCGGGGCCTCGGCCCTGCTGTCGTGCTCGGTGGTGGCGGACACCCCGATGACGGCGTCCGTGACGGGCTCGGCGGGCCGGATCGACCTCCCGCACGGCTTCTTCTTCCCGGACCGCTTCACGCTCCTACGGCCCGGCCGGGAGCCGGAGGAGTTCGTCCTTGAGGGCGATCGGCAGTCCCTCCGCCCGGAGGCGGAGGAGGTCGTGCGCTGCCTGCGCGGGGGCCTGACGGAGTCCCCGCTCGTACCGCTGGACGGTTCGCTGGCGGTGATGCGGACGCTCGACGCGGTACGGGCCCGCGTCGGCGTCCGCTACCCCCAGGAGCTCGCTATGCGGGCTTGAGCCCGGGATTCCCCGCCTCCGTGACGAAGGACCCGGCCGTGGTGACCGGGGCGCCCGGGGTCGTCACGGCCGAGACCGTACGGAAGTCGGCGCGGGCGCTGTCCTGCCCGAGCGCGACCGTCACATAGCCGCGCCGCCCGTTGTAGAACTTCAGGTGCGGGTTGGCGGCCGTGAGGTTGTCGTAGTTGGCGGGCCGGTCGGCGCCGTCCTTGCCGCTGGCGATCGAGGTGGCGACGATCTCGGTGCCGAGGGTGCGGGAGGCGGGGTCGCGGTGGTCGGCCTTGATGTCGAGGCCGTAGCCGACGTGGACGTCGCCGGTGAGGACCATCAGGTTCTCCACGCCGGCCGCCGTCGCGCCGTCCAGGATCCGCTGCCGGGAGGCCGGGTAGCCGTCCCAGGAGTCCATGGAGAGCTTGAAGGCGTCGGTCGGCACGTCGCGCCGCTCGGCGAAGACGACCTGCTGCGGGACGACGTTCCAGAGCGCGCGCGAGGCGCGCCAGCCGTCGAGCAGCCAGCGTTCCTGCGTGGCGCCGGTCATGGTGCGGCTCGGGTCCTCGGACTCGGGGCCTGGAACCCGCCAGCCGTCGCCGTACGCCTGGTCTGAGCGGTACTGGCGGGTGTCGAGGATGTCGAACTGGGCGAGCCGCCCGAAGCGGAGCCGCCGGTAGAGCCGCATGTCGGCCCCCTGGGGATGCTGGGGCCTGCGGAGCGGCTGGTTCTCCCAGTAGGCGCGATAGGCGGCGGCGCGGCGGATCAGGAACTCCTCCGGCGGCACGTCGTTCTCGGGGGTGCCGCCCGCGTAGTTGTTCTCGGTCTCGTGGTCGTCCCAGGTGACGGCGAAGGGGTGCGCGGCGTGGGCGGCCATGAGGTCGGGGTCCGACTTGTAGAGGGCGTACCGCAGCCGGTAGTCCTCCAGGGTGATCGTCTCCCGGTTGAAGACGGCGGGGAGCCGGCGGTCGGTGTAGGCGCGGGCGCCGCCGGTGGCGTTGACGGCGTACTCGTAGAGGTAGTCGCCGAGGTGGAGGACGACGTCGACGTCCTCCTGGGCGAGGTGCCGGTAGGCGGTGAAGTAGCCGTCGTGGTACGCCTGGCAGGAGACGGCGGCGATCTTGAGCTCGGTTATTCGGGTGCTGGGCGCGGGTGCGGTACGGGTGCGGCCGACGGGGCTGGTCCAGTCGCCGACGAGGAACCGGTAGTAGTACACGCGGTCCGCGCCGAGGCGGTCGACGGCGACGTGGACGCTGTGCTGGAACTCGGGGTGCGCGGTGACGCTGCCGCGCCGTACGACCCGGGTGAAGCGCTCGTCGTGGGCGAGCTCCCAGCGGACGGCGACCCGGGTGCGGGGCAGTCCGGCGCCGGGCTCGAAGGGGCGGGGCGCGAGCCGGGTCCACAGGAGCACGGAGCCGGGGAGCGGGTCGCCGGACGCCACCCCCAGGGTGAACGGGTTCTCGGTGATCCGGCGCGGGTTCAGCTCGGCGGCGCTCGCGGCGCCCGCGGCCGGCAGCTGGACGGCGAAGGCGAGCGCGGCGGCGGCGCCGGCGGCGGTGAGGAGACGGCGGCGGGTGGCGCCCTCGAAGTGGCGGGCGGCGGCGCGGAGTTCGTCGGTGTGGGCGGACCGGTCGGCTGCGGATTCCTGCGGGTACGTCATGTGCCCCTCCCCTGACGGATGTTGTCCGTGAGGCATTGGAGTGGCGCGGGACGTCCCTGGGTTGTCGGGTACAGAACATCCGCGTGTCGGACGGATGAGTTCCCTGTGCACCGATCTCCCGTACGCTGCGCGCCCATGAGCACTGAGTCGCGGGTCGCGGTGGTGACGGGAGCGGGTTCGGGCATCGGCCGGGGTGTGGCCCTTGCCCTGGCCGGGGCGGGCTGGCAGGTGGCGCTTGCGGGCCGCAGGCGGGAGCCCCTGGAGGAGACGGCGGCGCTGTCCCCGTCCCCGGACGTCGTGTGCGTCCCGACGGACGTGACGTCCCCGGAGGCGGTGGGGGCGCTCTTCGACTCGGTACGGGAGCGGTGGGGCCGGGTCGACCTGCTGTTCAACAACGCGGGCACCTTCGCGGGCGGCGGGACCCCGGTGGAGGAGCTGGCCTACGAGACCTGGCGCTCGGTCGTCGACGTCAACCTGACGGGCGCGTTCCTGTGCGCGCAGGCGGCCTTCCGGACGATGAAGGAGCAGTCGCCGCAGGGCGGCCGGATCATCAACAACGGCTCGATCTCGGCGCACGTACCGCGCCCGCACTCGATCGCGTACACGGCGACGAAGCACGCGATGACGGGCCTGACGAAGTCCCTGTCACTGGACGGCCGCCCGTACCGGATCGCCTGCGGCCAGATCGACATCGGGAACGCGGCGACGGACATGACGGCCCGGATGCAGACGGGCATCCTGCAGGCGAACGGCCAACTGGCCCCGGAACCGGTGATGGACGCGGCGGACGTGGCGGCGACGGTCGTCCACATGGCGGCCCTGCCGCTGGAGGCGAACGTCCAGTTCGCGACGGTGATGGCGACGACGATGCCGTACATCGGCCGTGGGTAGGGGGCTCCCGCCCCCCACCTCGACGGCGGCTTAGGCCTGCCCGGGCATGGCGCGCACGCCCCCACCCCAGCGGTGACTCAGGCCTGCCCGGTCTCGAACCGGGCGACCTTCCCGCCCTCGACGGAGAAGTGCCACTTTGTCCGCATCTCACCCCAGGTGTCATTGCGGAACCGGGCGACGAGGGAACGCCCACCGTCCTTCTCGGACTCGATCTCCATGTGACCGCGCGAGGAGAAGATCTCCTTCTCGGTCCACTCGGCGAGGTCCCGGTCGGACCCGTCGTCGGACATGGTGGCGCCAGGCGTGAGGGCGGCCTGGAAGGCCTGCTGGTCATTGGCGTTGAGGGCAGCGACGAAGGCACGCACGGCGGGGTCGCTGATCTTGTCGACAGGAATCGTCATGCGCCTACCGGTACACCGCCCACCCCCGCCCACCACGGACCCGGGCCGGAGGTGTGACGCGCGTCAGTGCGCGGACTCGGCCACCTGGCGGAGCTGGCAGGCTTCGGTCCCATGACCGACCTCATGGACGACCCCTGGCGCACGATCGCCCGCCTCGCCTCCTGGATCTCGGACCACCACACCCTCCCGCCGGAGCAGGACGTCCTGATGCGCGTTCTGAAGCTCTCGGAGGAGGTCGGGGAGGTGGCGGAGGCGGTGATCGGGGCTACGGGGCAGAATCCGCGCAAGGGCACGAGCCACACCTGGCAGGACGTCGAGTCGGAGCTGTGCGACGTGATCATCACGGCGATGGTGGCCCTGCGCACGCTGAACCCGGACGCACCGGAGGTCTTCGCGGGCCATGTCCGCAGGGTGGCGGCCCGCTCGTTGGAGGAGTGACGGCCGGCGTTGTCAGTCCCGTACGCCATCCTTGGGCGCATGCCCATGCCGATGCCCCGAGCCGCCTGCCCCGTCTGCGGTCGTACCGTCGCCCTGATGCCCACGAAGAGGCTGGGCCACGGCGCGGTCGTCGACCACAAGCGGGAACGCAAGTCCCTGCTCCTGTGCACCGGTTCGGCCACCCACCTTCCCCTCGCCCACGCGACGGCCTGGCAGCTGGAGCTGGGGGCGGGGGACACGGCGGGCTCCACGCCGGACGAGACCATGCCGCTCTTCTGAGGCCGGCGTCGGGAAGCGCCACCGCCCGTGGTGGGAAGAGGCAGACGAGTCGGGCTGTACGCCGGGTTCTGTTCCCCGGGACCTCGCGGTCGTCGGGGTGACGGCCATCCATCTAGGGCCGACGTTGCCGCCGGCCTCGTGCGGTCTACCCGCGAACTCGGGCGAGCAGCCCTCGGTCGTTCGCGCAGAGTCGTCCGAGGACGACCCCTCTTGACCTTGCTCCGGGTGGGGTTTACCTAGCCGCCTGAGTCACCTCAGGCGCTGGTGGTCTCTTACACCACCGTTTCACCCTTACCGAGGACCGAGGTCCCCGGCGGTCTGCTTTCTGTGGCACTGTCCCGCGGGTCACCCCGGGTGGCCGTTAGCCACCACCCTGCCCTGTGGAGCCCGGACGTTCCTCGGGAGGATCCGAGGATCCCCACGCGGCCGCCCGCCCGGCTCGTCTGCCGTGCCGACCATGCTACCCGCCGCGTCCCGCCCGCTTGACCCGCGGGGACCCGCGCCGCGTCCGCTTGACCTTGTCGCAGCGTCAGGGTTTGTACTGGGCCCATGCGAATCGGCGAGATCGCCGCCCTCGTCGGGATCACCCCGCGGGCCGTGCGGCACTACCACCACCTCGGACTGCTGCCCGAGCCCGTACGGCGGGCCAACGGCTACCGCGAGTACGGCATCCGGGACGCCGTTCTGCTCGCCCGGATCCGGCGCCTCGCCGAGCTCGGGCTCGGGCTCGACGAGGTGCGGGACGTGCTCGCCGACGACGAGGGGCGCGAGCTCGTGGAGGTGCTCGAGGAGCTCGACGCCGACCTCGGGCGGCAGGAGGCCCTGATCCGGGCCCGCCGGGAGCGGCTCACCGAGCTGCTCGGGGAGGCGCGGGCCGGGCGGCTGACCGCCGAGGGGCCCGTCTCCCCGGAGCTGGCCGGGCTGTTCTCGGGCCTGGGCGAGGTCCCGGAGTCCCCGATGGCCGCCAAGGACCGGGAGATCCTCGCCCTGCTCGACTCCGTCGCGCCGGACGAGGAGCGCTCGCGGCTCATCGGCGCGATGCGCTCCATGACCGAGGACCCGGAGGCCGTCGCCCGCGCCCACGACGTGTACGTGCGGCTCGACGCCCTCGCCGACGCCGCCGCCGACGACCCGCGCGTCGCGGAGGCCGGGGAGGCCCTCGCGGCCTGTCTGCCGGACTCGCTGATCGCGGACATCGGCGAGCACGACCTGCCCGGGGGGCGGCTCGCCGAGGCCTTCTTCGGCGACTTCTCCGCCGCCCAGGCCGCCGCCGTCCACCACGCCTTCCACGTCCTCAGGGAGCGCAACCGATGACCGCCCTCATCCGCCTCATGCGCGCCGTCGCCTACGTCTTCCTCCCCGCCGAGGTCGTCCTCCTCGTCCTGCTCGTGTCGGGGGTACGGACACCTCCGGCCGCCCTCGCCGCCGCCGAGCTCACCGGCCTGGTCCTGTTCGTGGTCGGTGCCGCCGTCTTCGTACGGCTCTGGCGACGCGAGGGCTCCGCCCGCCGGGCCCTCGGGGAGCTGGTGCCCGAGCCCGTGCTCCGGATCATCGGGCACGAACTGCGCCTGATGGCGAGCCTCGCGCTGTGGGTGGGCCGGCGGCGCGTCGGCGTACGCGCCGGCGACCAGGCGTTCGGGCACGCCCGCGACCAGGCGGCCCTCATGTACGGCTTCGCGTTCGTCTGCCTCGTCGAGACCGTCGGCATGTCGTACCTGCTGGCCGACTGGCCCGTCGTCCACGCGATCGTGCTCGTCCTGGACGTGTACACGGTCCTGTTCGTCCTCGGCCTGCACGGCGCCTCCGCCGTCCGCCCGCACGTCCTCACCGCCGACACGCTCCACCTGCGGCAGGCCGCGCACGTCGACCTCCGCATCCCGCTCGACCGGATCGCCTCCGTACGGCACGAGCTGGTCTTCACGCACGAGAAGAAGAAGGAGGGCGAGCTGAACCTCGCCGTCGCCTCCCAGACCTCCCTCACCATCGAGCTGACCGAGCCCTACGACGCGCCCAAGTTCTTCGGCGGGACCCGGCCGGTACGCATCGTGCGCTGCCACGCCGACGACGCGCGGGCGCTCTACCGGGCGCTGACGCACTCGGTCGCGGCTGCCGCCGTCTGACTCACTCCGGGCGCACTCCGCGCTCCCGGGCTCACTCCGGCACGTGCTCGAAGAGGACCTTGTCCCTGTCCGGGTCCGCCGGGTCGGCCTTCGTCAGCTTCGCCTTCACCGGCGTCCCCTCTTTCAGCCTCTGCTGACTCTTCACCGTGCCCACCACGGCCGGGTCCTTCAGATGCACGACACCCTTCCGGCCCGCGCTGTCTCTCACGTCGATCACGAACCCGTCGAAGACCTGGCCGATCCGGTCCTTCAGCAGCGCCGCCTCGACGACGTCCATGCTCTGCCGGTCGGCATCCTTGCCGCGCCCCCGCTCCATGTCGGCCGGCAGCGCCGCCAGCGCGTCCGTGACCCACGCGGGTGGCGCCTGGCCCGCGACGGCCGCCAGACAGAGCTCGCCCACATAGCGGTCGACCAGGCGGCGCAGGGGCGCGGTGCAGTGGGTGTACTCGTCCGCGATGGCGGAATGGACCATGGAGTCCGGCAGATGGCCGCCCTCGAAGTGGAGGTAGGCGGACTTCTCGAACAGGCCGGTGGCGGCGTCCATGAGGAAGGCGGCGTGCCGGGGGTTGTCCGCCGGATCGAGCGAGCGGATGAGCTCCGCGTACGAGAGGTGGTGCGGCCAGTCGATCTCCAGCGCCTGTGCGGAGCGGCGCAGTCTCTCGACCCCGTCCGGCGCGGCCCCGAGGGTGCGCAGGACCCCGGTGCCCGCGCCGATCATCAGATCGGCCGCGGCCATGCCGGTGAGCAGGGAGATCTGCTCGTTCCAGCCGTCGACCGGGCGCGGGGCGCGGTAGACGAGGGTGTACGAGTTGCCCGCCTCGACGACCTCCTGTTCCGGGAGTTCGAGGGAGACCCCGCCGCGTTCGACCTCCAGGGCCTCGCGGAGCGTGCCCACCGTCTTGAGCAGGGCGAGCGGTTCCTCGGCCGTACCCGCCTCGATCTGCTGCTGGGCGCCTGCGTAGTCGAGCCTGAGGATGCTGCGGACGCGCGCGCGGCGCACGTCGACGTCGACCTGGTAGCCGTCGGCGTCCAGGTCGAAGCGCCAGAGCAGGGCGGGCGCGGTCTGGTCGGGCAGCAGGCTGGCGGCGCCCTCGGAGAGGACCGGGGGGTGCAGCGGGATCTTCTCGTCGGGGAAGTAGAGGGTCTCGACGCGCCGGTGGGCCTCCTTGTCGAGCGCGCCGCCGGCGGTGACGAACGCGGCGACGTCGGCGATGGCGTAGTGGACGCGGTAGCCGCCGCCCGGCCGACGGGCGAGGTGCATGGCCTGGTCGAGGTCGCGGGAGCCCGGCGGGTCGATGGTGAAGAAGGGGATGTCGGTGGCGTCGTACTCCGGCAGCCGCGGGGCGGCCGCGGCCGCCTCCGCCTCGGCGAGGACGGCCGGAGGGAAGCTCACCGGGACCTGCATCCGGGTCCTCAGTTCGCGCAGCGCGGCCCGCAGGTCCTCGGCTGCGCCGGTCACGTGGATGTGGCGGCGTGGCATGGACCGAGCGTATGGCGGAGGGCGGGGCCCGGCACTTTGTAGGCTGAACGTCCTGGGGCCGCACCCCCAGCCCCTGGTCGTACGAAGGAGAACCACCGTGCTCGTGCTGTTGCCGCCGTCGGAGGGTAAGGCCGCGTCGGGACGCGGGGCGCCGCTCAAGCCGGAGTCCCTGTCGCTGCCGGGCCTTGCCGGGGCACGGGCGGCGGTCCTCGACGAGCTGGTCGAGCTGTGCGTCGCCGACGAGGAGAAGGCCCGCGAGGTGCTCGGGCTGAGCGAGGGGCTGCGCGGCGAGATCGGCAAGAACACGGAGCTGCGGACGGCCGGCGCCCGGCCGGCGGGTGAGATCTACACGGGCGTGCTGTACGACGCGCTCGGCCTGGCCACGCTCGACCCGGCGGCCCGGAAGCGGGCCCGGAACTCGCTCCTGGTGTTCTCGGGGCTGTGGGGCGCGGTCCGGGTGGACGACCGGATCCCGTCGTACCGCTGCTCGATGGGCGTGAAGCTGCCGGGGCTCGGCGCGCTGGTCGCGCACTGGCGGCACGCGATGGCGACGGTCATGCCGGAGGCCGCCGGGGACGGGCTCGTCCTGGACCTGCGGTCCTCGGCGTACGTGTCGGCGTGGAAGCCGAAGGGCGAGGTGGCGGCGCGGACGGCGACGGTACGGGTCCTGCACGCGCCGACGCGGAAGGTGGTCAGCCACTTCAACAAGGCGACGAAGGGCCGGATCGTGCGCAGCCTCCTGGAGGCGGGCGCGGCCCCGAAGAACCCGGCGGAGCTGGTGGAGGCGCTGCGGGACCTGAAGTACGTGGTGGAGGAGGGCAAGGCGGGGGCGCTGGACGTGCTGGTGGACGAGATCCACTAGGGGACGGAAGGGCAGGGGCGTGGGGACGGGTGTTGCACTCCACGCAACGCGCGTTGCGCAGGATGTCATCGCCCGGCAGGATGGGCGCCATGACCTCCGCGCTGCCCTCCGCCTCCGTTCTCGACCTCGCCCCCGTCGTCCCGGTCGTGGTGATCGAGGACGCCGCCGACGCCGTACCACTGGCCCGGGCGCTGGTCGCGGGTGGTCTGCCCGCGATCGAGGTGACCCTGCGGACGCCCGCCGCGCTCGACGCGCTCCGGGCCATCGCCGCCGAGGTACCGGACGCCGTCGTCGGCGCGGGCACCGTCATCTCCCCGGCGGGCGTCGCGGACGCGGTCGACGCGGGGGCCCGCTTCCTGGTCAGCCCCGGCTGGACGGACGGCCTGCTGGACGCCATGAAGGCCTCCGACGTGCCGTTCCTGCCGGGCGTCTCGACCACCTCGGAGGTCGTGGCCCTCCTCGAACGCGGGGTGAGCGAGATGAAGTTCTTCCCGGCCGAGGCCGCGGGTGGCGTCCCGTACCTGAAGTCCCTCTCGGGCCCCCTCCCCCAGGCCCGCTTCTGCCCGACCGGCGGCATCTCCCTGACCTCGGCCCCGTCCTACCTCTCCCTGCCCAACGTCGGCTGCGTCGGCGGCACGTGGATGCTCCCCGCCGACGCCCTCGCGGCCCGCGACTGGGCGCGGGTCGAGACCCTGGCCCGCGAGGCGGCGGAGCTGCGCGCCCGCTGACCGGCCGTCAGGTGATCGTCAGGCCTACGTGGTCCGTCACCGGCCGGTACCCCAGCCGCCGGTAAAGGGCGTTGCTCGTGGGGTTGGCCACGTCCGTGAAGAGGAGGACCTGGGCCGCGCCCGCGTCCAGGGCGGCTCGGGTGATCGCCGTGGTGACGGCGGCCGCGTAGCCGCGGCCGCGCTGGGCGGCCGGGGTGAAGACCGGTGAGACGCGGGCCTGGCCTGCGACGATGCGCGAGACGCTCGCCATCGAGACCGGTCCTGCTTCGTCCGTCTCCCAGAGGTGGAGGCGGCCGTCGGCGACGCGGGGCTCGATGTTCGGGGTGAAGTCGACGTCGGCGTCCTCCCCGATGTCGCGGGCGAAGTGCCGCATCCACTCCACCGCGAGGGGGATGTCCTCCGCACCCGCCGGCCTCGCCCGGCCCGGCGGCGCCGGATCCGGTGGGGTGAGGTCGCCGAGGCGGTGCAGCCGCATGCGGCGCGCGGTCGTCCACGTCCGGCCCGACACCCGGCACAGCTCCCGCGCGAACGCCTCCGCCGTCTCCTCCTCGCCCCGTACACCCGTCAACTCGGCCGCGTCCGGCAGGACATGGGCGAGGGCGCGGGCGGCCACGGCGGGCATCGGCCCGAGCGCCGGCTCGTGGGGCAGGGTGAACAGGAAGGCGCCGGTGACCCGGCCGTCCGGCTCGGTCCACCAGCCGTACCGGCCGGATGCGAGGTGGCGTCTGCGGGCGCCCTCGCTGACGGTCAGCAGGACGGTGTTGCGGGCGGGGTCGGCCGCGAAGTGGTCCACGGCCGCGGCCCGGAAGGCTTCGGCGTCCTCGGTGATGTGCCACGTCATGGCGACGATGGTGCTACGGGAGGAGGGGGCGGGCCATCGATTTCCGTGACCCGCCCCCTCCTGATCACCGCAGGTGGCTGGTGTCGTTCAGGAGCCGTACCGACGCGTTGCCGTCCGCGTAGTACGCCACCGCCGACAGCGAGGCCGCCGACAGCTCCATCCGGAACAGCGACTCCGGCGGGGCGCCGAGGGCCAGCCGGACCAGGGTCTTGATGGGCGTGACGTGCGTGACGAGCAGGACCGTACGGCCCGCGTACGCGGCGGTCAGCCGGTCCCGGGTCGCCGAGACGCGGCGGGCGACCGTCGCGAAGCTCTCGCCTCCGCCGGTCGGGGCAGCCTTGGGCGAGGCGAGCCAGGCGTCGAGGTCCTCGGCGTACCGCTCGCGCACCTCGCCGAAGGTCAGGCCCTCCCAGGCGCCGAAGTCGGTCTCGCGCAGCCCGTCCTCGACGCGTACGTCGAGTCCCAGGCGGGCGGCGACCGCCTCGGCGGTCTGGCGGCACCGCTTCAGCGGCGAGCTGACGATCTCCTGGATCGTGCCGCGCGCGGCGAGAGCGGTGGCGACGGCGTCGGCCTGCCGCAGCCCGGCGGCGGACAGCTCGGGGTCGGTGCCCCCGCTCCCCGAGAACCGCTTCTCGGGCGTGAGCGCCGTCTCCCCGTGCCGCAGCAGCACGAAGGTCGCGGGCGCCCCCATGTCGGCGGACCCCCAACCGGGAGCGGCGGCGGCAGGCGCGGAGGCCTGCGCCGAGGCCTCCGCCTCGAAGTCGCCGCTCGACGCGGACGCGCGCTCCGCCGCCCCCGCCGCCGCCAGGGCGGCACGGGCCTGCGCCGCGACGGTCTCGTCGGCGGGGAAGAGGCCCTCGTCCGAGCGGACGGCAGCGGCGGCGGAGCCCGTACCGGCAGCTGAGCCCGTACGCGTAACACCACCACTACCCGATCCCGCCAGCGCCGCCCTCGCTCGGGCCGCGCCGGCCGTCGCGTCGCCCGGCGGGCCCGCGGGGGCGGCGGACGCCGCGTTGCGGGCCGCCGAGGTGTCGAGCGCGGCCGTGGACGCCGACGGCTCCCACTGCTTGCCGCGCTTGCCCGCGTCCATCGCCTCGTTGGCGAGCCGGTCCGCGTGCTTGTTCTTCTCGCGCGGGATCCACTCGTACCGGACCTGGCTCGCCGGGAAGACCCGGGCCGCCTCGGCCGCCAGCGGCTTCATGTCCGGGTGCTTGATCTTCCAGCGGCCCGACATCTGCTCGACGACCAGCTTGGAGTCCATCCGGACGTGCACCTTGGCGTCCGGGAACAGCTCGCGCGCCGCCTTGAGGCCGGCCACCAGGCCCTTGTACTCGGCCACGTTGTTCGTCGCGACGCCGATGTACTCGGCCCGCTCGGCGAGCGTCTCGCCGCTGACCGGGTCGAGGACCACGGCGCCGTAGCCGGCGGGGCCCGGGTTGCCCCGGGAGCCTCCGTCGGCCTCGACGACGACCTCGCCGACCCCGGCCCCTCCGCTCCTGGCCGTCATTACAGGCCGGACTCCGACGTGCGGACCAGGATCCGACGGCAGTTCTCGCAGCGCACCACCGTGTCCGCCGCGGCCGCGCGGACCTCGTTCAGCTCGGTGATGTTCAGCTCGATGTGGCAGCCCTCGCACTTGCGCTGGTACAGCCGGGCCGCGCCGACGCCGCCCTGCTGCTCGCGCAGCTTCTCGTAGAGCTTCATCAGGTCGGCCGGGACGGAGCCGGCCACGAGCTCGCGCTCCTTGCCGACCGAGGCGGCCTCGCTGTCGAGCTCGCCCTGCGCCGCGTCGCGGCGGGCGGTCGCGTCGTCGGTCTTGGCCTGGACGGCGGAGGACCGCTGGGTCAGCTCCGCGACCCGCTCGGCGGCGGACTCACGGCGCTCCATGACCTCCAGGACGATGTCCTCCAGGTCGCCCTGGCGCTTGGCGAGCGAGGTGATCTCGCGCTGGAGGTTCTCCAGGTCCTTCGGGGAGGAGACGGCGCCCGAGTCGAGGCGCTGCTGGTCCCGGACGGCGCGCTGGCGCACCTGGTCGACGTCCTGCTCGGCCTTGGTCTGCTCGCGGGCGCAGTCGCTCTCCTCGGTCTGCGCGGCGACGAGCAGGTCGCGCACCTGCGTGAGGTCCTTGGTCAGCGACTCGATCTCGGCGTGCTCGGGAAGGGACTTGCGCTTGTGGGCGAGCTGCTGGAGACGGACGTCCAGGGCCTGGACGTCGAGGAGTCGGATCTGGTCGGCGGGCGCGGCGTTCAGTTGGGGGCTCCAGGGGAGGTGTGATGGGAGGACCAAGGGTCGGTGACCGTCTTCGAGACGTGGACGCGCAGGTCCCAGCCGTGGCGGTCGGAAATCTCGTCGAGCTGGGCGGCCGCCTGCTCGCACCAGGGCCATTCGGTGGCCCAGTGGGCGGCGTCGACCAGGCCGATCGGCGCGTGTTGGGTGGCCTCGGAGACCGGGTGGTGGCGCAGGTCGGCGGTGAGGAACGCGTCCACGCCCGCGGCCCGTACGGCGTCGAAGAGGCTGTCGCCGGAGCCGCCGCTGACGGCGACCCGGCGCACGGTCATCCCCGGGTCGCCGGCGACCCGGATGCCCTGCGCGGTGGCGGGCAGCCGCTTCGCGGCGCGGGCCGCGAACTCGGCCAGCGTCTCGGGGTGGTCCAGCTCGCAGATCCTGCCGAGGTTGTTCTCGGGGACCAGGGGGCCGGTGATCCGCAGGTCGAGGGCGCCGGCGAGGGCGTCGGAGACGCCGGGCTCCGCGGTGTCGGCGTTGGTGTGCGCCACGTGCAGGGCGATGTCGTGCTTGATCAGGGTGTGCACGACGCGGCCCTTGAAGTGGGAGGCCGCGACCGTCGTCGTACCGCGCAGATAGAGCGGGTGGTGCGTGACGATCAGGTCGGCGCCGAGCGCGATCGCCTCGTCCGCGATCTCCTGGACGGGGTCGACCGCGAAGAGGACGCGGCCGATCTCGGCGTCGGGATCTCCGCAGACCGTGCCGACGGCGTCCCACTGCTCGGCCCGCTCGGGCGGCCAGAGGGCGTCGAGCGCGGCGATGACTTCGGACAGACGGGGACGAGACACGAGGGAAAGGCTACCTGGCCCCCGCGCCCCGCCGTCCTGCCTGTGGACAACCGCGGAGAGCGCCGCTCTCCGCCGGTCGCCCCTCGGTCTCCTTCTTCTGCTTCTTCTTCTACTTCTTCACGAGGTCCGCGCGCAGGTCGTCCAGGACGCTGTTCGCCGCGGTCACGCCGAGGCCCAGGTACCAGGTCTCGTCCGGGACGTCCTTGGCCCGGCCGGCCTTGACCGCCTTCAGGTTCTTCCACAGCGGGTTGGCCTGGGCGGTGTCGCGCTTGGTGGCCTTCGGGTCGCCGTAGACGCCGGTGAAGATCCAGTCGGCGTCGGCCTGGTCGATCTTCTCGGGGCTGATCTCGGCGGCGAGCTCGTTCACCTGCTGGTTCTTGGGCCGGGGCAGGCCGGTGTCCTCGAGGATCGTGCCGATGAAGGAGGCCTTGGCGTAGAGCCGGATCTTGCCCGGGAGGTAGCGGACCATCGAGATGGAGGGCTTGTTCGGGCCGCTGGCCGCGCCGATGTCTGCGCCGAGCTGCTTGGCCTTGGTCTCGTACGTCGCGAGCTTCGCCTTCGCGTCGGCGGTCCTGTCCAGGGCCGCCGCGTTGAGGAGGTAGTTCTCCTTCCAGGTGAAGCCGGGGCGGATGGAGAAGACGGTGGGGGCGATCTTCGAGAGCTCGTCGTACTTGTCGGCGGCGCGCAGCTGGCTGCCGAGGATCAGGTCGGGCTCCAGATTGGCGATCGCCTCGAGGTTGAGATTGTTGATCGTTCCGACGGACTTGGGGGCGCCCGCGTCCTTCTGCAGATACGTGGGGATGCCATCGTCACCCTCGGCGGGGGCGTACCCGACGGGCTTGATCCCGAGCGAGACGACGTTGTCGAGCTCGCCGACGTCGAGGACGACGACCCGCTTCGGGGCGGCGGTGATCTCCGTCCTGCCGAGCGCGTGGGTGAGCGTGCGCGGGAACTGGCCGGGCTCGGCGTCGGTCCCCATGGCCGCGGTCTTGGCCGCCGCGTCGCCGAAGTCCTTGCCGCCCGTGGCGACGTCCTTCTTGGCGGCGCCGTCCTTCTTTTCCGAGGTGGTGGCCGGTGCGTCGGCGCCGCTTCCGCAGGCCGCGAGGGACAGCGCGGCGGCGAGGGCGACGGCTGCGGCGGTGCCGCGGCGGCGGAGGGACATAGGGGCGACTCCTGTACGGATACGAGGGCGGTGCGGCTCGGAAGCCGTGCGCGGCCGGCGCGGGGCGGGCCCACACCCGGAGTCACAGGCTCCACTTAGGATCGCCTTACCTTATGCACCCCTCATCTCGCCAGCACACCCGGCCCCCTCGCCTCAGCAGAATCGATTCACGGCCACCCTTATGTGTGAAGTGACCGGGCTCGTGTTGTTCGGCAGGAAGTGCGAAAACTAGCTTCGGTGGCCGGAGGTGACGAGTCGATGACAGCCTGTGCCATCGAGACAACGACGGACGACGGCGGCGCGGTGCGGCCGGCGCGCTTCACGATCACGGCGAACGGCGCGTACGCGGCGCGGCTCGCCGGCACCGGGGAGGCCCTGTACGCGGAGCGGTGGACCCTGGACGGACCGGAGCCGTACGCCGTACCGCTCCCGCTCGACCAGCCCGAGGAGGCCCACGCCCAGCTGCTGCCGCTCGCGGACGGGCGGGTGCTGATCGGCCGCCGCGTGGACGGCCTGCGGCACACGTTCTCCCTGCTCTACCCGACGGGCCCGGGGACGGGCCAACTCCCCCTGGGCGCCGTCGAGGCCGAGGAGCTCGTCCTCCTGCCGCCCTCCCCGGACGGCATCTGCGGCTACGCGATGTGCGTCGGCGCGGACACCACCACGATCTGGCTGGTGGCGGGCGGCGCGTTCGGCCCCGAGCAGGTCGCGGAGGTCAAGGGCCGCTGCACGGGCGGCGTCTGGCTGGACCGTACGGGACGGATGCTGGCCCTCGACCGGTGCCTGGACGGCGGCCCGGTGAAGGCGGTCGCGGTCGACCTGGAGCGCGGGGGCGAGGTGACGCCGCTGCTCCAGATCACCGAGGAAAGCCACGACCGACTGCTGCTCGCCGACCCGGACAGCGGGCTGCTCCTGATCCGCTCCGACGCCCCTTCCCCTGGCCACGAGCGGCTCGGCTGGGGCGTCCTCGGCAGCCTGCTGCCGGTCCGCTTCCCGGAGTGCCTGCGGCTCGACGACGCGGCGGTGACCCCCTTCGCCGTACAGCCGGGGCAGGTGCTCCTTCCGGAGAGCTGCCCGGTGGCGCTGCGTATCGACGCGGCGGCCGGGAGCTGGGTCGGCATGTGGCAGCCGACCGGCCGCCGGATGCACCAACTGGCCGCGCCGGCGGGGTGGATGCCCGGTTCGGGCCTCTGGACGCCGGAGGGCGTGCTGCGACTGCCGTACGCTACGGAGGACACGACCTGCGGCCTCGCGGGGCTCACGGTCCCGCCGGACCCGGAGCCCGTCGCGGTCACGGTCGAACCACGCGTCTGCCGCCCCGTACCGCTCCAGCAGGCTCCCCTCACCGACCGCAAGGCCGCTGGCTAGACTCTCGGCCGCACGACAACAGCGATCATTACGGGGTGAGTTCCACCATGTCGGAAGCGCGTACGGACGGCTCGGAGCCGCAGGGCTCCGGAAGGCATCGCGGCGAGGCGGCGCCGTCGGAGGACTCCACGTCCTCCCCCCACGGCCGCCACCGCCGCGACGAGGAGCAGTAGAGCAGTACCAGTAACAAAAGCCGCCAGTACCTACGGAACGGCCCCGGGGGATTCCCCGGGGCCGTTCCCGTCGATTCCCAGGCCCTGGCGCGGCGCTACCGCGGCCCGCCCCCGGCCCTACCCCCGCTTCAGCCCCAGCACCTCCGTCGCCGCGAACGTCTCGCCCGCCGGGCGGCCCGCGTAGTGCGGGGACAGCAGCCCGTCCAGCTCCTCGTACGTGAACGCGTCCTTCGCCGTGTCGAACTTCGCCGACACCTTCGGCCGGTCCACGATCGCGACCATCCCGCCGTGGACGACGAGGAGTTGGCCGTTGACGGCCGCGGCCGCCGGGGACGCCAGGTAGCCCACGAGCGGCGCCACGTGCTCCGGCGCCAGCGCGTCCAGCTCGCCGTCCCCCGGCTCCGCGAAGCCCGCGAAGACGTCCTCCGTCATCCGGGTCCGCGCCCGCGGGCAGATCGCGTTCGCGGTGACGCCGTACTTCGCGAGGGCGAGCGCCGTCGAGGTCGTGAGGCCCACGATCCCGCCCTTGGCCGCCGCGTAGTTGGGCTGGCCCGCCGAGCCCGCCAGGAACGCCTCGGACGAGGTGTTGACGATCCGGCCGTACACGCCGGTCTCCCCCGCCTTCGCCCGTCCCCGCCAGTGCACCGCCGCGAAGTGCGTGGTGTTGAAGTGGCCCTTCAGATGGACCCGGATCACCGAGTCCCACTCCTCCTCGCTCATCGAGAAGACCATCCGGTCCCGCAGGATGCCCGCGTTGTTGACCAGGATGTCCAGCTTCCCGAACTCGCCCACCGCCAGGTCCACCAGGCCCCGCGCGGTCTCGAAGTCGGCGACGTCGCCCAGGTGCGCGACCGCCCGGCCGCCCGCCGCCCGGATCTCCTCGGCGACCTCCTCGGCGGGGGCCGCCGACGCCTCGCCGGAGCCGTCGCGCCCCGGCTGGCCGTAGTCGTTGACGACCACGGCCGCACCCAGGCGGGCGAGTTCCAGCGCCTCGGCCCGGCCGAGGCCCCGGCCGGCGCCGGTGACGATCGCGGACAGCCCCTCAAGAGGGAGTGACATCGATTCGCGTCCTCTCTGGTCTCAGATCTCGGGTCTCAGATCTCGGGTCTCGGGTCTCGGGTCTCAGATCTCGATGCAGGTGCGCAGCGCGACACCCGTACGCATCTGCTCCAGCGCCTCGTTGATCCCGGCCAGCGGCACCCGGTGGGTGATCAGGGACTCCAGGTCGATCCGGCCGGCCCGCCAGAGCGCGATGGCCCGCTCGTACGAGCGCATGACGTCACCGCCGCCGTACATCGACGGCAGGATCCGCTTCTCGTCGAAGAACAGCTCGAACATGTTGAGCTGGAGGTGGTCGTCGAGCGCGCCCGCGCCGACGACGCAGAGGGTGCCGCCGCGCCGGGTCGTCTCGTACGCGGTACGGGCGGTGGCGGACTTGCCGACGACCTCGAAGACGTAGTCGAAGCCCTCGCCCGCGGTGATCCGCTGCTTGGCGTCCGCGAGCCCGTCGGGGGCGACGGCCTCGGTCGCGCCGAAGCGGAGGGCGGCCTCGCGCCGGGACTCGACCGGGTCGACGGCGACGATCTGGGCGGCTCCCTGGAGCTTGGCGCCCTGGATCGCGGAGATGCCGACGCCGCCGCAGCCGATCACGGCGACCGAGGAACCTGCCTCCACCTTCGCGGTGTTGATGGCCGCACCGAGCCCGGTGGTCACGCCGCAGCCTATGAGCGCGGCGATGTCGAAGGGCACGTCGTCGGGGATCGGGACGGCGCAGCCGGCGTCGACGACGACCTCTTCGGTGAAGGTGCCGGTCCCCGCGAAGCCGAAGACCTCCCCTCCGGGCCTACGGAAGTTGGGGGTACCGGCGTTCATGAAGCCGGCCAGACAGAGCTGGGTCTGGCCGCGCTTGCAGGCGGGACACGCGCCGCACGCGGGCAGCCAGCACAGCAGCACCCGCTGCCCCTCGCTGAGCCCGGTGACCCCGTCGCCGATGTCGAGGATCTCGCCCGCACCCTCGTGGCCGGGGATGAACGGGGCGGGCTGCGGGAGCACGCCGCTCATCGCGGAGACGTCGGAGTGGCACAGTCCGGTCGCCCTGACCCGGATCTTGACCTTGCCGGGGCCGAATCCCACGGCCTCGACGTCGTCGAGGACCTCCAGTTTGTCCTGGCCGATCTCGTGCAGTACGGCTGCGCGCATGGTGCGGCTCCAATCGCCCGATCAGGAATACTCGACGAGGGTGTCGGCGAGCACGGGAGCGTCGTCGCGCTCCACGGCCGTGACCGACACCTGGACGCGGCCGTCCCCGGTCCACATCCGGATACGCAGGGTCTCGCCGGGGAAGACGATCCCGGCGAAGCGGGTGCGGTACGAGCGGACCCGGGCGACGTCCCCGCCGAGCACCGTGTCCACCACCGCCTTGAGGGTCATTCCGTAGGTGCAGAGTCCGTGCAGGATCGGCCGGTCGAAGCCGGCGAGCGCGGCGAACTCGGGGTCGGCGTGGAGCGGGTTCCAGTCGCCGGAGAGCCGGTAGAGGAGCGCCTGGTCCTCGCGTACGGGACGCTCGACGGTCTTCTCGGGCTCGCGGTCCGGGAGTTCGAGCCGCTCGGAGGGGCCGCGGTCTCCGCCCCAGCCGCCCTCTCCGCGGACGAAGATCTGCGCGTCGCTGGTCCACAGCGGGCCGTCGTCGTCGGCGACCTCGGAACGCAGCACGAGGACGGCCGCCTTGCCCTTGTCGTACACCGCGGCGACGCGGGAGGTCGTGACGGCCCGGCCCTTCACGGGGACCGGCCGGTGGAGCGTGATCGTCTGGCCGCCGTGCAGGACGGCGGCGAGGTCGATGTCGAGGCCGGGCGCGGAGAGCCCGCCGACGACCCCCATGCCGGCGCCGGCGACGGTGGCGAAGCTGGGCAGGACGTGGAGCCTGGATTCGAGGGTGTAGCGGAGCTCGCCGGGGCCGGTCGCCGGGGTTCCGGCGCCGAGGCCCAGGTGGTAGAGCTGGACGTCCTTGTGGTCCCAGCCGATCTCGGCGCTGCGGGGCTCGGCGGCGACGGCCTTGGCGGCATCAATGGGCATGGGGATGCTGCTCCTTGGAGATCCGTGAGGGTCGGGAGGACGTAGAGGTCGTGAGGCGTGGGGACGTGGGAATCGTGGGGCGTGGGACGTGAGGATCGTGGAGACGTGAGGATCGTGGGGACGTGGGGACGTGGGGATCGTGCCGTGTGGAAGACCTCGGTGCGACCGTCCGCACCGTCGGCCGCACCGAGGCCGTGCGGGGACCGTCCCGTACGCGCTCGCTCTCCGTTCTAGAACGCGTTCTAGGTCGGTGATCCTCATGTATAGCCGAGCGGGGATGAGTTGAGAAGCCCTCGGGCAGTGACACCTGACGACACGTCAGCTAACCGAGTGGCCGGGCCGGTGGCAGGACATTTGTCACTGCCGACTCCGTACATCCACGCCTGCCGCGCTCCCCGGCCGGATCCGTAGTTTCGACGGCATGACGAACGAGCCCGCGTCCGTGGTCTTCGAGGCCACGACGAAGAGATTCGGCGCAGTCCGCGCCGTGGACGGCATCGACCTGACCGTCCACCGTGGCGAGACGGTGGCCCTGCTGGGCCGCAACGGCGCCGGCAAGTCCACCACGATCGCCCTGCTCCTCGGCCTCACCGAGCCAGACGAGGGCCGGGTCTCGCTCTTCGGCGCGGCGCCCGGCCGCGCGGTCGCGGCGGGCCGGGTCGGTGCGATGCTCCAGGAGGGCCGGCCGGTCCCCCGGGTCACCGTCCGCGAGCTGGTCACGTTCGTCGCCCGCACGTACCCGTCCCCGCTGCCGGTGGCCGAGGCCCTGGAGCTCGCGGGCCTCACGGAGCTGGCGGGCCGCTCATGGGCATGGGGGCGGTCTCCCACCTCTTCCAGGGCAAGTCGGCCAACCCCTGGCTCACCGGTCTTGGCCTGCTCGTCTTCAACTCTCTCTACATAGCGGTCGTCTTCCGTGCCTTCAGCGGCCCCAAGCGCGACGCGCCCACCACCTGGTGGCTGCTGGCGGGGATGGCGGCCGTCACCCTGGGCCTGAGCATCGCCTACGGCGGACCGTACCTGCTGTACTTCCCGCTGCTCGGCCTCGCCGCGGGGTCGGTCACCCGCGGCCGGCGGCTGCCCCGGGTGGTGTTCCCGCTCTGTGTCACGGCTGCCGTGGTCGCGGGGGTACGGGACGGCTGGGGCGCGATCAACGTGGCCTACGGGACGTTCATCTCGGCGATGGTGACGGCGGCCATCTTCGCCCTCTCCGAAACCGTCCGCGAGCTGCGCGCCACCCGGCAGGAACTGGCCCGGGCGGCGGTGGAGAAGGAGCGGCTCCGCTTCTCCCGGGACCTCCACGACCTGCTCGGGCACACCCTGTCCGTCATCGTCGTCAAGTCGGAGGCGGCGCGGCGGCTCGCCCCGCGCGATGTCGAGGCCGCGCTCGCCCAGGTCGCCGACATCGAGTCCGTCGGTCGCCAGGCGCTCGCGGAGATCCGCGAGGCGGTGACCGGCTATCGCGAGGGCAACCTCGCCACCGAACTGGACGGCGCCCGCGACGCCCTCTCCTCGGCGGGCATAGACCCGGTGGTCCGCCAGTCCGGCCCACCCCTTCCGCCCGCCACGGAGGCGCTGCTGTGCTGGGTCGTACGGGAGTCGGTGACGAACGCGGTCCGCCACAGCGAGGCGACCCGCTGCACCATCGACCTGGGCGGCACCCTGACCCACGTCCGCCTGACGATCACGGACAACGGCAAGGGCACGGCCGCCCCACCCGGCACCGGCCTCAAGGGGCTCCACGAACGCATAGCAACCGCAGGCGGCACCCTCACCACGGGCCCGGCCCCACAGGGCGGCTTCCGCGTCACTGCGGACCTCCCGGTGACGGCTCACGTATCAGGGAGGCCTATAGGCCCGTGACGGGAACCTTGATGCCGAGATTTCGGATGATGACGGTGTCCACCTCCGGCTTGACCGGGAAGTAGTCAGAAACGTCGGTCTCGGTCAGAACCGGTTGCACCACGCCACTCGGCTCGTCCTCGACCACCTTCAGTACGAGCTCGTTCGGCTGCGGGTTGACTCCCGGATTGTCGAGCTCGAGGCGCAAGCCGAAGCCCGTGGTCGGGCAGGTAAGCCGACCGGTGACGGTGACTCGCCGCCTACCGCCACTGTGCAGGCTCGCTACAGCCGTGAAGTTCTCCTCTTTCAGCGTGCATTGAAGTGGGGTCTCTTCTGTGGCGCTCATGAACACTCCCTGAGGGGCCTGGCACTGAGCTCATTCCGCTGCGTAGGCGATAGCCGTCGATCGTCATCGAAGTCATTGATCCATCAACTTCGCATGGCTGCCCGGGCGGTCCTGGACGAGGGCCCGTAGATCCGGTCGCCCTCATCACTTCCAGTGTGTGCCGGTGTCCTTCGCATGGCTACTTGTGACCCGCCGGGCGACCCATGCCGGCGGAGTCGGGCCCTGTCAGGATCCAAGGCGGCATGACGCGCCCCAACAGCCCCCCGGCCTACCCTTTTCCCCATGAGCGAGATGCCGCAGGACCACCGCCCGCTGTCGCGTACGCGAGTTCTCCTCGCCGAGGACCAGGGCATGATGCGGGGCGCGCTCGCGCTGCTGCTCGGGATGGAGCCGGACATCGAGGTCGTCGCTCAGGTGGGGCGGGGGGACGAGATCGTGGACACGGCGCTCGTCAGTCGGCCCGAGGTGGCACTCCTCGACATCGAGCTGCCGGGACGGTCCGGGCTCGACGCCGCCGCCGATCTGCGCGACGAGGTGCCCGACTGCCGGGTCCTGATCCTGACCACCTTCGGCCGGCCCGGGTACCTCCGGCGGGCGATGGAGGCGGGGGCGGCCGGATTCCTGGTGAAGGACGGGCCGGTGGAGGAACTCGCCTCGGCGATCCGGCAGGTCCTGCGGGGAGAGACGGTCATCGACCCGGCCCTCGCCGCGGCGGCCCTCAGCGCGGGGCCGAACCCGCTGTCCGCCCGCGAGCGGGAGGCCCTGGGCGCGGCGGTGGACGGCGCGACGATCGCCGACATCGCGACGCGGCTGCACCTGTCCGAGTCGACCGTACGGAACTACCTCTCCTCCGCCATCGGCAAGACCGGCACCCGCAACCGCATGGAGGCGGTCCGGGAGGCCCGTCAGCAGGGCTGGCTCTAGAGTCTGTCCCCCGGTCCGGCTCAGTCCTGGCGACTCGGCCTCGGCAGCCACAGCAGCATCAGGAGCGCCGCCGCGAGGAGGACGCCCGTCGCCGTGCGGAAGGCCAGGGCGTAACCCTCCGTCAGGGCCTCGGGGCTCGTGCCGCCGGCCGTGCGGGCGGCGGCCACGGTGGACAGGACGGCGAGGCCGAGCGCGCCGCCCATCGTGCGGGAGGTGTTGACGAGGCCGGAGACCAGCCCCGCGTCACCGGGCGCGGCGCTGGAGGTGGCCAGAGTGGCCAGGGGGGTGGTGAGGAGGCCGATGCCGGCCATCATCAGGATGCCGGGGCCCAGGATGATGGTCAGGAACGTGCCGTTCGCCGTCATCGTCGACTGCCAGGCGAAGCCGGCCGCGGCGACCAGGGCCCCGATGACCGCGAGGTTGCGCGCGCCCGTCGTCGGCATCAGGCGGGGCGCCAGCTTGGAGCCCACGATGACGCTGACCGAGCTGGGGACCAGGGCCAGACCCGCCTGGATCGGGGTGTAGCCGAGGACGTTCTGGGCGTACACCGTCATGAAGAACCACATGCCGAACGACGTCGAACCGGCGAGCAGGATCGACACGTTGGCGGCCGAGACCGCCCGCGAGCGGAAGAGCTTCAGTGGCATCAGCGGGGCCGCCGTCCGGGCCTCGACGGCGACGAAGACCCCGAGCAGGGCCAGGCCGCCGAGCAGCGGGACCAGGGTGGCCGGTGCGCCCCAACCGCCCTCCTCCGTCTGCACGATGCCGTACGCGACGGAGGCGAGGCCGCCGGTGACGAGGACCGCGCCCGGCAGGTCGAGCCGTCGCCCGCCGACGGTACGGCTCTCGCTCAGCCACAGCGCCGCCCCGGCCAGGACCAGAACGCCCACCGGCACGTTGATCAGGAGCACCCAGCGCCAGGAGAGCAGGTCGACGAGGACCCCGCCCACGAAGCCGCCCGCCGCGCCACCGGCCGCCCCGACCGCCGTCCAGGTCCCGATGGCCCGGGTCCGCGCCGGCCCCGCCGGTACGGCAGCGGTCACGATCGTGAGCGTCGCGGGCGCGAGGACCGCGGCGCCGAGGCCCTGCACGGCCCGTGCGGCGACCAGCTGCCAGCCCTCCTGCGCGAGCCCGCCCGCGACGGAGGCCGCGGTGAAGAGCCCGAGCCCGAGCAGGAACATCCGCTTCCGGCCGAAGAGGTCCGCCGCCCGTCCGCCGAGCAGCATGAACCCGGCGAAGGCGATCGAGTAGGCGTTGAGGACCCACTGCAGCCCGATCGCCGAGAGACCGAGGTCGGCCCGCATCGACGGCAGCGCGACGTTCACCACCGAGACGTCGAGGACCACGAGGAACTGCCCCGCGCACGCGGCCAGCACGACGAGCCAGGTGCGCGGGGTGGGGCGTACGGAGGTGGACGACGGTGCGGCCGACTCGGCGGCGGAGGACTCGGTTCGGGCCATGCGTGTGATGGTCGCAGACGGTCCGTGCCCCGTACATCGGGAATCGGTCCTAGGAAGGGCCCCAGGAATTGGTCCTACGACCTCCGGACCCCCGGCCCAGGCCCGCTCCTACCCCCTCCGCAGCATCGTCACCACCGCCGCCCCGCCGAGCCCGATGTTGTGCGCGAGCCCCACCCGCGCCCCCGCCACCTGCCTCGGCCCCGCCTCGCCCCGCAGCTGCCAGACCAGCTCGGCGGCCTGGGCGAGCCCGGTGGCCCCCAGCGGATGCCCCTTGGAGATCAGCCCGCCCGACGGGTTCACCACCCACCGCCCGCCGTACGTCGTCGCCCCCGACTCGACGAGCTTCCCCGAAGCACCGTCCTCGCACATGCCGAGGGCCTCGTAGGTCAGCAGCTCGTTGATGGAGAAGCAGTCGTGGAGTTCCACGACGTCCACGTCCTCGATCCCGAGCCCGGACTTCTCGTAGACCTGCCGCGCCGCGGCACGCGACATCGGCCGGCCGACCGCGTCGATGCAGGACCCGGACGCGAAGGAGTCCTCGGTGTCCGTGGTCATGGCCTGCGCCGCGATCTCGACGGCCTTGTCGTGCAGCCCGTGTTCGACCACGAACCGCTCGGACACCACCACAGCCGCCGCCGACCCGTCGGAGGTGGGCGAGCACTGGAGCTTCGTCAGCGGCCGGTGGATGGTCTTGGCGGCGAGTATCTCGTCGACCGAGTACACGTCCTGGAACTGGGCGTTGGGGTTGTTCGCCGAGTGCTGGTGGTTCTTGGCGCCGACGGCCGCGAGCTGCACCTCCGTCGTCCCGTACCGCTCCATGTGCTCACGGGCCGCGTTGCCGAAGATCTGCGCGGTCGGCGGGGACATCTCGAAGCCGTGGGCGGCGGCCATGATCCCGTAGTGCCGGGCGACCGGGGAGGTCTTGAAGTCGCCGCCGTCGGATCCGCCGCCCAGCGCCCCGCGCGCCATCTTCTCGAAGCCCAGCGCGAGGACGCAGTCGCTGATCCCGCCCTCCACGAACTGCCGGGCCATCATCAGCGCGGTCGACGCCGTCGCGCAGTTGTTGTTGACGTTGTAGACCGGCACACCGGTCAGACCGAGTTCGTACGCGGCACGCTGCCCGGCCGTGGAGGCCTGGAAGCAGTAGCCGACCGGGACCTGCTGGACCTGCTCGTACGAGACGCCGGCGTCGGCGAGCGCCGCCGTGCCCGCCTCGCGCGCCATGTCCCAGTAGTTCCAGTCGCGCGTCTCGGGCTTCTCGAACTTCGTCATCCCGACGCCGACGATGTACGCCTTCCCCATCTCCGCTTCCCCTCAGTCAGTTCAGTCGGTCTCTGGTCTCGGGTCTCTAGTCCCTCGGCAGTCCGAGCAGGCGCTCGGCCACGACGTTGAGCTGGACCTGCGTGGTGCCGCCCGCGATGGTCAGGCAGCGGGACATCAGCAGCCCGTGGACCGCCCGCTCCCCCGCGCCCTCCCGCACGGCGCCCTCGGGGCCGAGCAGTTCGAGCGTGAGCTCGGCGACCTTCTGCTGGTGGACGGTCTGGACGAGCTTGCGTACGGAGGCACCCGCGCCCGGTTCGAGGCCGGAGACCTGGAGCGTGGTGGTCCGCAGCCCGATGCAGGCGAGCGCGTGCGCCTCGGCGACCAGGGCTCCGATCCGTACGCGTACGGAGGTGTCGACCCCGGTCGCCCGCTCGATCAGCGCTTCGAGCCCGGAGTCGAAGGCGACCTGGTCGGCCATGTGGACGCGTTCGTTGCCGAGGGTGTTGCGGGCGACGCGCCAGCCGTCGTCGACCGCGCCGACGACGGCGTCGGCCGGGAGCACCGCACCGTCGAAGAAGACCTCGTTGAAGAGCGATTCGCCGGTGATCTCCTTCAGCGGCCGGATGTCGATCCCGGGGGTGTTCTTCATGTCGACGAGGAAGTACGTGAGCCCCTTGTGCTTGGGCGCGTCGGGGTCCGTGCGGGCGAGCAGGATGCCGTGGTCGGCCCACTGGGCCGCGCTCGTCCACACCTTCTGCCCGGTGATGCGCCAGCCGCCGTCCTCGGTCCGTTCCGCCTTCGTACGGAGCGAGGCGAGGTCGGACCCCGCGCCGGGCTCGGAGAAGAGCTGGCACCAGAGCAGCTCGCCGCGCAGAGTGGGCCCGAGGTACCGCTCCTGCTGCGCGCCCGTCCCGTACGCGAGGAGCGACGGGACCACCCAGGTGGCGATCCCGAGGCCGGCGATCCGCACCCCGGCCGCGTCCAGCTCCCGCTGCACGGCGAGCTGCTGGAGCGGCCCGGCGCCGAGGCCGTACGGCTCCGGCAGGTGCGGGGCGGCGTACCCGGTGGCGGCGAGGGCACGGCGCGCGGCGCCCGGGTCGAGGCCGACGGCGGGCGCGAGCGCCTCGCGCGCGGCGGCGCGGAACGCGTCGGCCTCCGGCGGCAGTTCGAGCCGCAGCTCACGCCGTACGCCCTCGGCGCCGAGCCGGACGGCCTGCGCCCGGTGGGCGTCGCCCGAGCCGAGGAGCTGGCGGGCGACGAGGGCGCGGCGCAACGTGAGATGGGCGTCGTGCTCCCAGGTGAAGCCGATCCCGCCGAGGATCTGGATGCAGTCCTTGGCGCAGCTGTACGCGGCGTCGAGGGCGGTGGCGGCGGCGAGGGCCGCGACGAGCGAGCGCGCGGTCGAGTCGGTGGCCCTGGCGGCGTCCCAGGCGAGCGCGCGGGCCTGCTCGACCCGTACGAGCATGTCGGCGCAGAGGTGCTTGACCCCCTGGAACTGCCCGATGGGCCGCCCGAACTGCTCGCGCGTCCTGGCGTACTCGGCGGCCGTCTCCAGGGCCCGGGCGGCGGTCCCGCAGGCGTCGGCGGCGTACAGCACGGCGGCCAGGTCCGGTACGAGAGTGGGGTCGAGGTCCAGGATCCGGTCGGCGGGCACGTGGGTGCCGTCGGCGGTGACCTCGGCGGTCGGCCGCGTCGGGTCGGCGCTCTCGTGCGGGCGGACGGCGAGGGTCTCGGCGTCCACGGCGGCCCAGACGACGCCCCGCGCGGTACTGGCGGCCAGGATCAGCAGGTCGGCCTGGGCGCCCCCGAGGACGGGCGGCGCGACCCCGTCGAACACGACCCCGCCCTCGACCTCGACCCCGGTCATCCCCCCGGCCCCGAGCGCGACGGCCCCCACCCTGACGCCGCGCACGAGGTCGCCGACGAGCTCACCCGCTCCCGGAACCCTGCTCAGGACCTCCCCGGCGAGCACACAGGGCAGATACGGCCCCGGCACGAGAGCCCGCGCGGCCTCTTCGAGCACGACGGCCAGATCGACAAGATCGCCGCCCCCACCCCCGTACGACTCGGGCAGATGCACCCCGAGCAGCCCCTGCTCGACAAGCCCGTCCCAGTACCCGGGCCGCCCGACCCCACTCTCCGCAGGCGCGTCAAGAAGCTTCCGCACGTCCTCGCCCGGCACAGCCCGAGCAAACCACCCGCGCACGGACCGAGCCAACTCCCGCTGCTCTTGCGTGATTCCGATGCCCATGGGGCGCAGACTAGAACACGTTCCAATCTGACGGAAGGTCAGAAACCCCACGGGTTCGCCCGGACCGGTATCGTCGGAACCTTCGGCCGGCGAGACCTGGCCGGAGTCCTGTGAGGCTGTGCCCCATGACCATGGACCCCGACGCCCTCGACGCCCCCGCCGATCCCGACGCGACGTCCGCGCGACTCCGGCTCGACCGGGCTCTGGACCTCCTGGCCGTCACCTTCCGCGGGATGACCGCCCGCGCCGACGAGGACAACTGCGAGTGCCACTGGGGCAGCGCGGAAGAACTCGCGCTGTTGAAGATGCCGGACGTCGAGCTCGATCCGGACCTTCTGCGACGCACATGGCGCGCCATCGACTGGCGGGACCAAGGCGCGGCGCTTCGCCGCGTCCTGCCGCAGTTCGCCCGATCACTCGTCCAGGGGCTGGAGAGCCCCCTGTCCGACATGGACGACGCCGGACGCGCCTTCGCCCTCGGCCACTGGCAGGAGTGGCCCGAGCCTCAGAGCGAGGCGGTGTGGGAATTCCTGCACGCCTGGTGGGCGTACAGCCTGACCGTTCCGGATCCCGCGGTCCCGGTCCACGAGGTGCTGGAGCTGTGCACCGAGGCGTCCGACACGCTCACGCCGTGGCTGACGGCCTGGGAGGCGCACGACGACCGCCACGCCGACCGGCACCTGGCCGAAGCCGTCGACGCCTGGGAGTACGACCTGCTGGCCGACCAACTCCCCTGGTACGCCTGGGGAGACGAGGAGGCCCTGCGCATCGAACTCGTCGCCTGGCTGGTCCGATACGCCCCGGCGCGGCTTCGCGCCGCCCCGGACGTGCCCGAGGAACTGCTCCACCGGATACGGCTCATCGGCCTGACGGGCCCCGCCCGCTGGGAGGACCCGCACTGGCCGAGGCATCGCTACTGAGCCGGCCGCACGGATCGCGCCTCAGGACCCCTGGGCTGCACCGCCACCACGGAGCGAGCTGGGCGACGCCTGCGACCGCCTCAACGGCGAGGAAGAGCCACAGGACGCCCGTGGCGCCGTGAGCCAGCGCGTACGCCTGCCACGCCGCGAACAGCATGCGGGCGCACCCGTCGAACAGTCCGTGGACCGCCAGTGGCCGGACGAACCGCAGAACGGCCCGGACGACGACCACCGAGCCCATCAGATTCGCGTACAGGACCTGGATCGGGTCGAGTTCGGGCAGTCCGCCGAGCCCGAGCGCCCGCCCGGCCGCGCCTCCCGCAGTTCCTCGCCGGTCCGGGCGATCTCCGCGAGCGTGAAACCGAGCGTCTGCGCGGTGCGGACGTAGTGCAGCCACGGCACTGTCTCGGGCAGGCGGATGGCCGAACTCGCCGCCCTGCGCGCCGACCTCACCACCCGCGCCGACACCGACTGCCCCCTACGACCGGCCGTCGCCTCCCGCTAGCAGCCGGCGGAGCCAGCGGGTGCGGGTGGCGCGGGCGTCCTGGCTGATGGTGGCGTTGGGGGCGATGCCGTCGAAGCTGTGGAAGGCGCCGGGCCAGACGTGGAGTTCGGCCTGGCCGCCTGCCCGCCAGATCGCGTCGGCGTAGGCGATGTTCTCGTCCCGGAACATCTCCGCCGAGCCGACGTCGATGTAGGCCGGAGGAAGCCCCGAGAGGTCCGTCGCGCGGGTGGGTGCCGCATAGGGCGGGACGTCGGCGGAACCGTAGAGGTCGTCGCCGAGGTACGCCTGCCAGAAGGTCGCGTGGGAAGTGAGGTCGCCGATGTCGATGCCCGACATCTGGCGGCTGGAGAAGCCGCTCATGCGGTCGTCGAGCATCGGGCAGAGGAGCACCTGCCCGAGCACCGCCGGACCGCCCCGGTCCCGGGTCAGCAGGGCAAGGCCGGCGGCCAGCCCGCCACCCGCGCTCTTGCCGCCGATGAGGATCCGGTCGGGGTCGACGCCCAGTTCGGCCGCGTGCTCGACGGCCCACACGAGCGCGGCGTAGCAGTCCTCCAGCGGACCCGGGTACGGCGTCTGCGGCGCGAGCCGGTACTCGACCGAGAGCACGGCCATGCCCAGCGGCTCGGCCCAGTCGTTCAGAACGCGCGGCAGCACGGACCACGCGTTCCCCATGACCATGCCCCCGCCGTGCATGTAGAGAAGCAACGGCAACGGCCGCCCCGCGAGCCCGGCGGGCCGCCCGCTCACGAGCGTCACCTCCGGCCCGCCCGGAGGCCCCGGCACGCTCAGCTCCGCCACCTCGAACCGGCCCCCGTCGCCCAGCTCCTCGACCGTCGGCCGGGGGCGGGCATTGACGTCCCGCTCCTGCACGGCCCGCAGGTTCTCCGGGGTCACGGGCGCCAGCGCCTCGGGGTCCAACGCCGCGAGTACGACGGCCAGCTCAGGGTCGAACGGCGGTACCGGCACCACCGCTCAGCCGATCCGACCCTCGGCAGCGGCCACCACAAACGCGGTGAACGCCGCCGGAGTTGCCAGGAAGGTGCGCCCATCGGGGTTCTTGGAGTCCCGTACGGCTACGTGGGTGGCGAGGTCGGCGACCTCGATGCAGTCACCGCCGGTGTCTCCACTGGAGGAGGACTTTCGCCAGGTGGCGGTGCCGAGGGGGGCGCATTCGATGCACTGGCCGCCGGTGTCACCGCTGTACGAAGACTTACGCCAGCGCGCGCCCGTCAGGTTCTGGTCGGTCCCCATAGCGTTCCTCCATTACGCGGGCGATCAGCGCCGCCGAGTCCTCTACGGAGAGCGCGGCAGCCTGCAGGTGATCGTAACGGAGCGAACCTTCCCTGATAGCTGCCGGATCGGCGGTCATATGCCCTTGGACGAAGTCCTCCGTATACACGATGTCGGGGTCTTCCTCGAAGCGCAGCAGGTTGAACGATCCCATCAACCCCGCGTGCCCCCCGGCCGTGAAGGGAAGGATCTGGATCTTCAGCCATTCCCTCTTCTGCATCGCCAGCAGGTGAGCGAGCTGGTCTCGCATGACCGCCCGTCCGCCGATCTCCTGATGCAGCACGGCCTCGCTCATCACCACCCAGACCAACGGCGGAGTCTCCCGTTCCAGGATGCGCTGGCGCTCCATACGAGCGGCGACCTTGGTGTCGAGGTCGTCCTCGGTCCGGGCCCCGAGAACGGCCCGCGCATAGTCGGGCGTCTGCAGCAGGCCGTCGACCAACTGCGCCTGGAAGGAGTAGATGCAGGCTGCCTTCGCCTCCATCTCCGCATACGGCTGGAACCACGTCGGCAGCTGGCTCTTCAGAACCAACCCCACCACCCGTGTGAATACCCCGCCCGTCATCAGCGCCGCGTCCAGCTGCTCCGAGAACTTCCGCGTGGGGACCTTCTTCGCCGTCTCTATCTGGCCGATCAGTGATGCCGAGCAGAAGACGACGTCACCCAACTGCTGCTGGTTGAGGCCCGCCTCCTCCCTCAATCGGCGAAGTTCCCAGCCGTAGTAGTCCAGCGGCGAGGCGCTGGGATCGAGGCTGCGGATGTTGACCACGACGAGGTCACCCCCAAGCTCACGCATCACTGCGTTCGTTTCGGTCCGTAGCCGAGCGTAACCAGACCGCTCCACCCTGGTGGCATGAATCACGTAACTGACCTCTACCCTGCGGAACTTCAGACCAGCTACCGCATGGGCTTCACCGTCGGTGAGCACTCCGCAGGTCACATGCGCCGGATCCTGCGCATGTCCCTCGGCCGGGGGCTCGACCACCTCGCCGACGCGGGCGGGCTCGCGCTCACCGAGTTGGTCGCCAACGTCGTGCGGCATGTGCCCGGGCGGCGGTGCACGGTGTTGATCCTGCGGGAGCCGCACGGGCTGCGGGTGGAGGTCGCCGATGCCGTGCCGGGGCGCTGCACGCGAAGGCCGCCGCGCCGCTCGCGGAGGGCGGGCGGGGGCTCGTGCTGGTGGAGGGGGTGACGGACCGGTGGGGGGTGTCGGAGGCGGCCGGCGGGAAGACGGTGTGGTTCGAGTGCGACGCGTAGGGCACCATGGGCGCTCGCAGCTGCCGTACCCGCCAGTAGGAGGCCCCCATGCCCGCGCCCGAGATCGTCGCCGCCTTCGAGGCCGCCAAGGGCTTCATGCCGCTCGACGAGGGGCTTGCCCTGTACGCCGCCGCCACGGAGGCCGTGAAGCTCGGGCTGCCGCTCCTTGAGGTCGGGACTTACTGCGGGCGGTCCACGATCCTGCTGGCCGACGTGGCCCGGGAGGCCGGGACGGTCGCGGTGACCGTGGACCACCACCGGGGCAGCGAGGAGCAGCAGCCGGGGTGGGAGTACCACGACCCGACCGTCGTGGACCCCGAGGTCGGCCTCATGGACACCCTGCCGACCTTCCGGCGGACGCTGCGCAAGGCGGGCCTCGAGGAGCACGTGATCGCGGTCGTCGGGCGCTCCCCGCAGGTGGCCAAGGTCTGGGCGGGCGAGCTGGGCCTCGTCTTCATCGACGGCGGGCACACCGACGAGCACGCCGGCAACGACTACGAGGGCTGGGCGCCCAAGGTCGCCGCCGGCGGGCTGCTCGTCATCCACGACGTCTTCCCGAACCCGGAGGACGGCGGCCAGGCCCCGTACCGCATCTACCTCCGGGCTCTGGAGTCGGGCGACTTCGAGGAGGTCTCGGTGACCGACTCGCTGCGGGTCCTGCGCCGCCGCTGACAGCGACCGGCTGCCCGGCTAGAGGCCGACGCCGAAGCCCCTCGTCACGTACAGGCAGTTCGTGTACGAGTACCCCGGCTCGATCTTCGCCGTGCTCGACTTGTCCCCCGCCGACAGCGACCCCGCACCCGGCCGCTTCTGGAGGAGGTGGTAGTCGCCGGCGGGCAGCAGCAGCGTGGCCTTCGGGTACTTGGACGACGGTCCCGAGCACACCTTCGGCTTGGCGGCGC
This sequence comes from Streptomyces sp. NPDC026092, assembly GCF_040638605.1. Lineage (NCBI taxonomy): Bacteria > Bacillati > Actinomycetota > Actinomycetes > Kitasatosporales > Streptomycetaceae > Streptomyces > Streptomyces sp. NPDC026092. Next base: position 23,196 of record NZ_JBEZYN010000030.1, on the reverse strand, counting down.
CCCGCGCGAGGATGTCCCCGTACGCCGTGCAGGTCCCGCACGCCTTCAGCGTGACGCGTCCGGTCACGGGGCCGGTGTAGAGCAGCTCGACCTCACCGGGCCCGTCGTTGGACACCACCATGACCATCCGGGAGCCGCCGGGAGCCGTGGCGGGCGGCAGCCGGTTGCCCGCGGCCGGCGTCTCGTCGGCTATCTCGGCGGCGATCGCGATGGAGCGCGCGTGGGCGACCTGCGGGCTGCCGGGGTAGTCCTTGACGTACTCGTTCATCGTCTCGACGGCCTCGCTGAACTCCTTCTCCTCGAACTGCTCGACCCCACAGGCGAAGTCGCCCTTCTGGATCTCCTTGCCCGTGTCGGTCGAGACGGCGGAGAACGTGTCCTTCGGCAGCAGGTCGACGGTGGTGCGGAAGCGCTGGAGTTCGAGGACGGCGTCGCAGGGGTCCGTGCTGCCCGCGGCTATCGCCGCGGCCCGGGTCCTCAGCCCCTCGCGGACCGTCGGCTCGACCTTCTTCGCGTACGAGGACTCGGGGAACGTCGACAGCAGCGCGTTCAGGTTGTCCCCCGCCGCCGCCTCCGTGCCCGCCCGCGCGAGACCGGTGATCCCGCACTCGTACCAGGAGTGGGCGAGCGGGTCGTCCGCCTTGCCCGTCAGCCCGTCGAGGAGCGCGCGGTCCACCTTCTCCGGCAGCGCACGCAGATGCTGGAGCCCCGGGACGGCCTCGCAGTACTTCTTCTGCTGGTACGGGGTCGAGACGGACGCGTAGTAGTCCTTCAGCCGGTCGGGGACCTGGCGGCCCGCCCGCGAGCCCGCGTGCTTCGTGCCGAGCTCCTGGTAGACGGCGAGCGCCTTGCCGTACGCGTTCTCCGCGCCGCCGAAGCTCTGACCCTCCACCGACTTCACCTGCTTGTCCGCCTCCGCGAGCCGCGCGAGCAGCGACTGCTCCACGGCCTCGTCGCGCGCCGCGCCGTAGGCGACGGAGCCGCCGACCGGCACCGCGAGCAGCACGAGCCCGAGGGCCAGCGGGAGCGCGAGCCGCCGCGCCCCGGTGCCGGCCGTGGCGGCGGCGCCCGCGGACAGGGCGAGCGGGGCGCGCAGGCCGCGCCGTGCGCCGTCGACGGCCGCGGCCAGCAGGAACGCTCCGTACCCCACCAGGACGCCGGTGGGGACGCCGTCCACGTCGGCGGGCAGCGCGACGAGCAGCAGCACGGCGGTCGCGAGGACGCAGACGGCGGCCTGGACCCACTTCTTCAGCAGGACGTATCCGAGTCCCAGGCAGGACAGATTCAGCAACCCGACGAGGACCGCCTGCGCCGGGTTCGACTCGACCGGTGCGGGCGGCGGCACCGGAACCCCGGGAGGCTGCGTGGGCGGCTGCACGGGCGGCGGCGGAAAGCCCACTGTCCCTGGCGCCCCATACGCCCAAGGTGTCTCCGACACCCCTTGCGGCCCCTGCTCTCCCCCTGGACGTACGTCGTTCGGCTCTTCCCCCGTCACAGTTCCCCCCGGTGTCCGTGTACGTCCTCTCTGCATACCCGCCACGCGGCCTTCACAGTCCCGCCGCGTCGGCCGAACACACACCGGAAGCTCCCACTAGAGTCGCAAGGTGCCGTACGACCAGCGCAAGACCCGCGCCCGCGCCCTCGCCGCCTGCGCGGCCCTCACCGCGCTCGCGACGGGCTGCGGTGGCGGCGGCTCGCCCTCGGCGACCCCGGACGCCAAGACGACCACGAGCGCCCCCACCACCACGCCGGCCACGCCCTCCTCCGGCGGGCTCCCGCTCGCGGGCCGGACGATCGTGATCGACCCGGGCCACAATCCCGGCAATTTCCAGCATTCCCGGGAAATCAACCAGAAGGTTGATATCGGCACAGGTCGCAAGGAATGCGACACCACCGGCACCTCCACCGACGCCGATTACACCGAAGCCGCATTCACCCTCGATGTTTCACACCGTCTGCGTGATCTCCTCACGGCCCGGGGCGCGAAGGTCCTGCTCACCCATGACGCCGACCGCCCCTTCGGCCCCTGCATCGACGAGCGCGCGCGGACCGGCAACGCCGCCCGCGCCGACGCCGTCGTCTCCGTCCACGCGGACGGTTCCGCCACCGGCAACCGCGGTTTCCACGTGATCCTGCCCGCCAAGGTCGGCTCCGGCGCCGCCGACACCTCGAAGATCGTCGGCCCCTCACGTGAACTCGGCGAGGCCATCGCCGCCCACTTCGCGCGCGCGACCGGCACCGCGCCCGCCAACTACCTCGGTGGCGGAACGGGGTTGGACGTACGGGACGATCTCGGGGGGCTCAACCTCTCGACCGTGCCCAAGGTCTTCGTCGAGTGCGGCAATATGCGTGACCCGAAGGACGCCGCACTCCTCACGAATGCGGCATGGCGCCAGAAAGCGGCGCAGGGACTGGCGGACGGCATCGGGACCTACCTCAAGGGGTAGTACCGACGGGCGATAGATTTCCTCCGTACGATGGGGGCCGCCCCCGTGCTTCGCGCCACCCCGACGAGACGACCCGACGAAGGACTTCTTACGTGAATATCCGCTCCCTCACTCGAGGCGATGGCGTTCTGATCGGTGCAGCGGTGGTGCTGTTCATCGCTTCGTTCCTTGACATCAGCGGCTGCGACGCCGCCCCCGCCGTCTGCGACCAGGTCCCGAGCACGAACTCCTGGGAGGTCTCCCCCCTCGGGTGGGGCGCCATCATCCTCGGCATCGCGGGTGCCGCGCTCGTCGTCCTGTCGCGCGGTCTGCCGCAGCTCCAGAACCGCAAGGTCGCGGGTCTCGAGCTGGGCCAGGTCGGTGCCGCGTTCACCGTGGCCTCGGCCTGGAACATGCTGATGTGGATGTTCGAGTCGGTGAACGCCGGTGCCGGCCTCATCCTCGGCCTGATCGCCTCCCTGATCCTGGCCGGTGCCGCCGTCGCCGCCCCGCTGGTCCCCGCCCTCAAGGCCCCGCTCCTGAGCGCCCCGCAGCCGCAGACGCCGCAGCCCTACGGCATGCAGCCGGGCCAGCCCGGCCAGCAGGGCGTCCCCGGCGGCTACGGCTACCCGGGCGCCGCCCAGCAGCCCTACGGCGCCCAGCCCCAGCCGTACGGCGCCCAGGACCCGAACGCCCACGCCGCCGCCCCGCAGCCGACCCCCGCGCCCGCCCAGGGCGGACAGGGCCAGCCCGCCGGTGACTTCGCCCCGTTCTGGTTCGCGGTCCCGGTCGCCCGCCCGCTGTACGCGGAGGACGGCTCGCCGACCCCGCTCGCCGAACTGGCCCCCGGTACCTGGTACCTGGCGGTCGAGCAGCGCGGCCAGAGCCTGATCGCCCAGACCCAGGACGGCCGCCGCGGCGTCCTCCAGGACACGACCGGCATCCAGCGCGGCTGAACGACCCACCGCCTCACGGCCCCTCGCCCGGAATCCCTTCCGGGCGGGGGGCCGTTGCCGTACAGTCCCCCGAAAGCGTGAACTGACGGAGCGTCAGAAAGGTGCCGCGTCATGCGTCTCGGACTCGCTCTCGGCTACTGGGGGCGCGGGCCCTCCCCCGCCCACCTCGAGCTCGCTCGGGAGGCCGAGCGGCTCGGGTACGGGTCCGTGTGGACCGCGGAGGCGTGGGGGTCCGACGCGTTCACCGCGTTGACGTGGATCGCCGCGCACACCTCGCGCATCCGGCTCGGGACCGCCGTCGCGCAGATGGCCGCCCGGACCCCCACCGCGACCGCCATGCACGCGCTGACGCTCGACCACCTCTCCGGTGGGCGGATGATGCTCGGGCTCGGGCTCTCCGGGCCCCAGGTCGTCGAGGGGTGGTACGGCCGGCCCTTCCCGCGCAGTCCGCTCACCGCGACCCGCGAGTACGTGGACGTGATCCGCCAAGTCCTGCGCCGCGAGGGGCCCGTCGCGCTCGACGGGCGGTTCCACTCCCATCCGTACGCCGGAGCGGACGGCACCGGGCTCGGGAAGGCCCTCAAGCCCATCACCCACCCCCTGCGGGCCGATCTGCCCGTGCTGCTCGGGGCCGAGGGGCCCAAGAACATCGCGCAGACCCTGCGGATCGCCGACGGCTGGCTGCCGCTCTACTGGTCGCCCTCGCGGTACGCCGAGGTCTACTCGCTCCCCGAGCGGCTGCCGGATTCGTTCCTCGTCGCGCCCATGGTCCGTGCTCAGGTCTGCGACGACCCGGCCGAGGGGCTGCTGCCCGTCAAGGCCATGCTCGGGTTCTACATCGGCGGCATGGGGCACACCGCCCGCAACTTCCACGCCGATCTCATGGCCCGCATGGGGTACGAGTCCGAAGCCCGGCACATCCAGGAGCTGTTCGCGGCCGGCCGCCGCGAGGAGGCCGTGCTCGCCGTGCCCGACGCCTTCGCTGACGAGATCTCGCTCGTCGGGCCGAAGGTGCGGATCGCCGAGCGGCTCGCGGAGTGGCGGAAGGGTCCGGTGACGGACCTGCTGGTCACGGCACCGGACCTGGCGACACTGAGGCTGCTGGCCGAGTTGAACGCGTAGCCTCAGCCACCCAGTTGGGACGTGCTCGGCACCTTGTCCGTCACCACCGCGCCCGCGCTCGCGCCCGCGTCCTTGACGTTCTGGATGACGTCCTCGAACGAGCCGACGTCCGCCTCGCTCGCCTCGCCCCTGCGGAGCTTCGTACCGAGCTCCTTGAGCTTCTCGATGCCCGCCGTCAGCGGCGCGACCGCCTTCGAGAGGTGCTCGTCGCCCTTGGCGTTGTTCACCGCCGCCTTGAGCCGGTTGTACGCGAACGCCCCCGCCAGCCCCGCCTTGACCAGGGCGAACTTCTGACCGTCCGCGCCCTTCTTGAACTTGCCCGCACGGTACGGCTTGACGATCCACTGGTACGTCGCTCCGGCCGCCAGGCCCGCGTTGGCGACGAACCGGGTTTTGGCGAGTTTCTGCTGCTCCGCCGTCGTGCTCGCCGTCGCGCTGCCGCTCGCACTCTGCGCGTCGTCGCCGCCGCAGGCGGCCGTCGTCAGGAGCAGGGCGCAGGACAGCAGAAACGCCACCACTCCGCGGCGTATCGGACCGGAAGGAACACCGGACGGAACAACGCAACTGGGCACGGCTCGACCTCCCTGAGGGCTTTGGCCACAGCCTCGCCCCGCCCCCAACGCTCCGCCACTCGGGCGACTCCGAACGGGTTTCGAGGGCCTGGGAAGCGGCAAAACGACACCCATGACTGAACACAGAGGTACGACGCAGGCGGCCAGGGTCATCGCCGTCGCCGCCGACATAGCCGCCGGCCTGATCGGCCTGTGGATCCTCATGTACCTGCTGGAGGCCAACCGGGCCAACGCCCTGGTGAGTTTCGTCCAGGACGCCGCCCGCTGGCTGGCCGCCTGGTCCTACGACCTCTTCACCTTCGACGACGCCTGGGCGCGGGTCGTCGCGGGCTACGGTCTCGCCGCCGTCGTCTACCTCGCCATCGGGCACACGGTGGCGGGCAGGCTCCGCAGCCGCTGACGTTCCGCGGAAGCCTCGCCGCCGCCCCTCAGGCCCCGCAGCACTCCGGTTCAAGCCCGCTCGGCAGCCGCTCCCCGCCGAAGACCGCCACCGTCGCCTCGTCGCCGCCCAGCGCCGCCACGGCGAGCAGCAGCGAGCCGGCCGTCCAGCTCGTGAGCTCCTCGGGCCAGACGGCCGCCTCGCCCTCGAAGACGTACCCCGTCCAGTACATGCCGCCCTCGGCCCGCAGGTGCTGGATGGACTGGAGTATCTCCAGGGCCCGGTCGGACTCGCCCATCGCCCAGAGGGCGAGGGCGAGTTCGCAGCTCTCGCCGCCGGTCACCCACGGGTTGGGCAGCACGCACCGCACGCCGAGGCCGGGGACGACGAAGTCGTCCCAGCGCTCGTCGATCCGGGCCGTGGCCGCCGCGCCCCTCACCGCGCCGCCGAGGACCGGGTAGTACCAGTCCATCGAGTAACGGGACTTGTCGAGGAAGCGCTCGGGGTGGCTGCGGATCGCGTGGCCGAGCGCGCCGGTCGCCAGTTCCCAGTCGGGCTGGGGCTCCTCGCGCGCCTCGGCGATGGCGAGCGCGCAGCGCAGCGCCTGGTGGATGGAGGAACTGCCGGTGAGGAGCGCGTCCTCGACCGCCTGCCCGTCCGCCTCCCGCTTCCAGCCGATCTGCCCGCCGGGCCGCTGGAGCGCGAGGACGAACTCGACGGCGGCGTAGACGACCGGCCACATCCGGTCGAGGAACGCGTCGTCGCCGGTCGCGAGGTAGTGGTGCCAGACGCCGACGGCGACGTACGCGACGAAGTTGGACTCGCGGCCGCGGTCGGTGACGTCGTCCGCGTCGCCGTCGCGGTAGGCCGCGTACCAGGAGCCGTCGGCGTTCTGGTGCCGGGCCAGCCACTCGTACGCCCGGGCCGCCGCCGTGTGCTCGCCTGCGGTGTCCAGGGCCATGGCGGCCTCGGTGTGGTCCCAGGGGTCGAGGTGGTGGCCGCGGAACCACGGGATCGCGCCGTCCTCGCACTGGACGGCGAGGATCCCGGCGACGGTCTCGGCGGCCTGTTCGGCGGTGAGGACCCCGGGGAGGAGCAGGTGCTCCGCGATCTGCTCAGGGCTCGTCACTTGGCGCCGGCCTCGACGGAGTCGGAGTCGGCCTTCGGCAGGTGGGGCTTGGTCGCGTACGCCACGAAGCTCTTGCCGACCACCGGGTTGAGCAGCTGCTCGGCGACCCGGGTCAGGGCGGGCTTCTTCATGATGTCCCAGACCAGGAGCTTGTGGTACGCCCGTACCGGCAGCGCCTTGTCGTTGTCCACGCCGAACGCGCACTTCAGCCACCAGTACGGCGCGTGCAGCGCGTGCGCGTGGTGGGTGCCGTACGGCTTGAGGCCCGCCTGGCGGATCTTGGCGAGCAGCTCGTCCGCCTTGTAGATGCGGATGTGGCCGCCCTCGACCTCGTGGTACGCGTCGGAGAGCGCCCAACAGACCTTCTCGGGGCCGTAGCGCGGGACGGTGACGGCGATCCGGCCGCCCGGCTTGAGGACCCGGACCATCTCGGCGAGGACGCCCTTGTCGTCCGGGATGTGCTCCATGACCTCGGAGATGATCACGACGTCGAACGACTCGTCGGGGAAGGGCAGGTTGAGCGCGTCGCCCTCCATCGCGGTGGCCGTCGCGCCGGCCGGGGCCTCGCCGGCCTCCTTCATCGCCGCGAACCACTTGGCGACCTCGCGGATCTCCTCGCCGTTCTGGTCGAGGGCCACGACCTGGGCGCCGCGCCGGTAGCACTCGAAGGCGTGCCGGCCCGCACCGCAGCCCAGATCGAGCACGCGGTCGCCGGGGGCGAGCGGGAAGCGGGTGAAGTCGACGGTCAGCACGAGGTCTGCCCTTCCGGTGCGGTGGTGGTGCGGGGGTGGGAGCGGTACGCGGGGGCGGTGGCGGCGGGCACGGTCACCGGCGGGCTCCTTGGCGTACGGGACGCCCCTGGGAGGCGATCGCCTCGCGGTAGAGGTCCGCCGTGCCCTGGGCGGCCTTGGCCCAGGTGAAGCGGTCGAGGACACGCTCGCGCCCCGCCGCCCCGAGGCGCGCGCGGAGTTCCGGGTCGGCGAGGAGCCGGCCGAGGGCGGTCGCGAGGGCGCCCGCGTCGCCGGGGCGGACGGCCAGGCAGGTCTCGCCGTCGGCTCCGGTGACCTCGGGGATCGCGCCGCCGGTGGTGGCGACGAGCGGGGTCCCGGTGGCCATGGCCTCGGCGGCCGGCAGCGAGAACCCCTCGTACAGGGACGGTACGCAGGAGACCTGGGCGGACCGGACGAGGTCGACGAGCTCGCGGTCGGAGATCCCCTTGACGAACTCGACGGCGCCTTCGAGCCCGTACCGCTCGATGGCCTGGGCGACCGGCCCGTCCTCGGCGCGCTTGCCGACGACGACGAGGTGCGCGGCCGGGTTCTCGGTGCGGAGCTTCGCGAGGGCCTCGACGAGGTGGACGAGGCCCTTGAGCGGGACGTCGGCGCTGGAGGTGGTGACGATGCGGCCGGGGACCTCGGCGACGGAGGGGTCGGGCGACCAGAGGTCGGTGTCGGCGCCGATGTGGACGACCCGGACGCGGTCCTGGCGTACGCCGAGGTGGGAGACGATCTCCTGCTCGGAGGAGCCGGAGACGGTGAGGACCGAGGGCAGGCGCCGGGCGACGCGCTTCTGCATCCGGGTGAAGCCGTACCAGCGGCGGACGGAGAGGCGCCGCTTCCAGTCGTCGGCGGCGTCGAGGTCGAGCTGCCGGTCGACGGTGATGGGGTGGTGGATCGTGGTGACGAGCGGGGCGCCGAGCACCCGGGGGCCGCCGAGGAGTCCGTAGCCGAGCGTCTGGTTGTCGTGGACGACGTCGAAGTCGCCGCGGCGGGCGGCGAGCATGCGCCGGGCCCGCAGGGAGAAGGTGAGCGGCTCGGGGAATCCGCCGGTCCACATGGTGGCGACCTCGAGGGCGTCGATCCAGTCGCGGTACTCGTCGCGCTTCGGCGTACGGAACGGGTCCGGCGAGCGGTAGAGGTCGAGGCTGGCGATCTCGGTGAGCGGGACGCCCTCGTCGAGGGTGGGGTACGGCTGGGAGCCGATGACCTCGACGTGGTGGCCGAGGCGGGCGAGTTCGCGGGAGAGGTGGCGGACATAGACGCCCTGACCACCACAGAAGGGATTGCCCTTGTACGTGAGGAGAGCGATCCGCAACGGGGAGTCACCGTGGTCCGGGACGCCCTGGCGGGGGCTTGCCTCTATGGCCTCAGCGGTCACTCGCGGCCCCCTTCGAGCTTGCGTTTCGCGGGAGCGTAACCGCTCGCGCTAATCTAGAACAAGTTTCAGACTTGTCAGACGTGATCATTCTTGATCGTTCAAGGAGCACAGAATCTACCGGCAGGTAGCCGCGTCGCGAGAGCCGCACCAGGTGATTCGCGCCACGGCGGAAGCCCCGCCATACTCCGGCCGTACCGCCGCTCGCCCACCGCACGGAACGGGACTTCATGACCGCGGAAGACAGACCCGCATCGCCGCCCCTGACGGAGCGCCAGGAGGCGCGCCGCCGTCGCATCCTGCACGCGAGCGCGCAGCTCGCCGGGCGGGGCGGATTCGACGCCGTACAGATGCGGGAGGTCGCGGAGGCGGCCGGGGTGGCCCTGGGCACGCTGTACCGCTACTTCCCCTCCAAGATCCATCTGCTGGTCGCGACGATGCAGGACCAGCTCCAGCACATGCACACCACGCTGCGGAAGCGTCCGCCGGCCGGTGAGACCTCGGCCGAGCGGGTCGCGGAGACGCTGATGCGGGCGTTCCGGGCGCTCCAGCGCGAGCCGCAGCTCGCGGACGCGATGGTGCGGGCGCTGACGTTCGCGGACCGGAGCGTGAGCCCGGAGGTGGACACCGTCTCGCGGTTGACGACGGCGATCATCCTGGACTCGATGGGGCTCGAGCACCCGACGCCGCAGCAGCTGTCGGCGGTACGGGTGATCGAGCACACCTGGCACTCGGCGCTGATCACCTGGCTGTCGGGGCGGGCGTCGATCGCCCAGGTCAAGATCGACATCGAGACGGTGTGCCGCTTGATCGACCTGACGATGCCGGAGGGGTCCGGTTCCGCGTCCGGTTCCGGGTCCGCGACCGGGTCCGCGACCGGCCCCGTGGCCCCGTAGAGGGGCCACGGGACGAGGCGGACGGCGGACCGTTACTGCTTCTTGTTCTTCTCCAGGTCGGCCTTGAACAGCGCCTCGCACTTGGTGGAGTTGTCCGTGCCGATGAACATCACCATGGCGAGGCCCGCGGCGCCGTGGTTGCTGGCCTTGAGCGACCAGCCGCCCTTGTTCAGCGTCTGGACGGTGGAGCCGGCCTGCTCGGTCTTCTGGCCCTGCGTCCAGCCGCCGCCGGTCAGCGTGGTCACCGTGGCCTCGTAGGACTTCTTCGGGTCCGCCGCCTTCTGGGCGTCGGGCGTCCACGACACCATGCACTCCTTGAGCCCCGCCGGGATGTCCTCGCCCGAGGAGTCCCGGACGAAGCCCGCCGCCGTGGCCGCGGCCTCGATCTCCTTCTCGACCGCGGCCGCGGTGGGGCTGTCGCCGCCGCCCGCCTCCGCGCCGCCGGTCGTGGAGCCCGAGGAGGAGGCAGTGGAGCCGCCGCCCTTGTTCTTGCCCGAGCCGCCCTCGCTGCCGCAACCCGCGACCAGCAGCACCACACCGGCGGCCACGGCCACCATCTTCGCCTTGCGCACAACTCTCCCGATCCTGAGTGCACACGGGCCTGTTGCCCCCGTGATCAAGGGAAGATTTTTGCACGTGGGAAGGGTCCGGGGCGCCGCGCCCGGCCGTGCACCCCACGGTCAGTCCTGGTTCACGAGGAGTTCCCAGTCCTTCTGGCTGAACCCGTTCATGCAGGCGTCCTCGGAGGCCTGGAAGGACACCATGTCGACGGATCCCAGGTCGTGATGCCGGCCCATCAGCGTCCAGCCGCTCTTCTTGAGGGTGACACTGACGGTGCTGCCCTTCGCGTCGACCTTCTCCTCGCGGCGGTCCGTCGTCACCCTCCACCCCCTCTTCACCAGTTCGGCGGTGGCGGCGTCGAACTTCCCCCGGGGATCTCCACTTTCGCGCAGCTCCGGGTCCGTGCTCATCCAGTGCGCCGAACAGGCCGTGGCCCGCGCCTTGAGCCTCTCCTTCTCGCGCTCCTTCTCGGTGGACGGCGTGGCGGAGGGCGTTGCGGACGCCACCGCCTCGGGCCGTCCGGAGGCCGGCAGCCCGACGGCGGCCGTGGCCCCGTCGATGTCGGCCTGGGCCGCGGTCCGCCCGAAGGGCGTGCCGGCATCGGCCTGCCTCTCGGACTCGCCGCACCCGGTCAGAAGTGCTGCCGCGGCCATCGCCACGGCAGCCCACCGCATCCTCACCATGTCCCCCACCCCTGTCGTACGTATGCCGCAGGAGTGTCACACACGGCTCGGGCCCGTCGACCGGGCCGGTCACTCCTCAGGCGGGAAGACCGGCTCCCCGCTGTCGAGCAGGGTGATCAGGATGGCCTCGACCGGGCAGCCCTCGGCCGCCGCGAGGACGCGCTCGTTCGCGTCGGACTCCGGGTCGCGCGGGTGGGACTGGCGGGCCGTGTCGAGCCGGAAGCCGTCCGGGGCGTGGTTGACGCACATGCCGGAGCCGATGCACACGCTCCGGTCGACCTCCACGATCCAGCGGTCGCCCATCACGCACCACCGGGCCCCTCGTACCCGGCCGGCAGGTGGACCATCTTGTACTCCAGGTACTCGCCGAAGCCCTCGGGCCCGAACTCCCGGCCCAGGCCGGAGTTCTTGTAGCCGCCGAAGGGGCCGAGCATGTCGAGGCTGAAGGTGTTGATGTTGAAGGTGCCCGTGCGGACCTTCCGGGAGAAGTCGATGCCGTGCTCCACGTCTCCGGTCCAGACGCTGCCGCTGAGGCCGAAGTCGGAGTCGTTGGCGATCGCGAGGGCCTCGCTCTCGTCCCCGTACGGGAGGAGGCAGATGACGGGCCCGAAGATCTCCTCGCGGGCGATGCGCATGGAGTTGTCGACGCCGCCGAAGAGGGTCGGCTCGACGTACCAGCCGCGGTCGAGCCCGGCGGGCCGCCCTCCGCCGGTCAGCACCTTGGCGCCCTCGTCCTGCCCGATCTTGATGTAGTCGAGGGAGCGCTGCCGCTGCCGCTGGGCGACGAGCGGGCCGACCTGGGTGGCGGGGTCGAGCGGGTCGCCGACCACCAGGGCGCCCGCGGCGGCGGCGAAGGCCTCGGCGATCTCGTCGTACCGGCTGCGCGGGGCGAGGATGCGGGTCTGGGCGACGCAGGCCTGGCCGTTGTTCATCCAGGCGGCGGGGACGATCCCGGCGACGGTGGCGGCGAGGTCGGCGTCGGGGAGGATGACGGCGGCGGACTTGCCGCCGAGTTCGAGGGTGACGCGGGTGAGGTTGCGGGAGGCGACCTCCATCACGCGCTTGCCGGCGGCGACCGAGCCGGTGAACGAGACCTTGTCGACGCCCGGGTGGCCGACCAGGTACTCGCTGACCTCGCGGTCGGCGGGCAGGATGGACAGGACGCCCTCCGGGAGGCCGGCCTCGGTCGCGATCTCGGCGAGGATGTACGAGTCGAGGGGGGACTCGGGCGACGGCTTGAGGATCACGGTGCAGCCGGCGAGCAGGGCGGGCCCGAGCTTGGCGGCGGCGGTGAACTGCGGGACGTTCCAGGGCACGACGGCCGCGACGACGCCGACGGGCTCCCGGCGCACCATGATCGGTCCGAGGACGCCGGCGCGCCGGCTCTCGTACGGGAACTCACGGGCGATGGTGATCGCCGCGTCCCAGACCATCATGGCGCCGAGGGCCTGGGCGAGGACGCTCCAGGAGTACGGGGAGCCGTTCTGGGAGCTGATCGACCGGGCGATCTCCTCGTGGCGCACGGCGATGGCGTCCTTGATCCGCCCGACGACCGCGATGCGCTCCTCGAGGGTCGTCCGCGGCCAGGGCCCGTTGTCGAACGCCTCCCGGGCGACGGCGACGGCCCGGTCCACGTCGGCCCGCGAGGCGTGCGGCACGCGACCGATGACCTCCTCGCTGTGCGGCGAGATCACCTCGATGACGTCCCCGCCCGCCGGCTCGGTCAACTCCCCGCCGATGTACAGCTTTCCGTGCTCCACAAGCTCGGTCATGACCGACTGCCTCCCGGAACGGAACCCGCGATGCTTCTGACTGTGTATCAGAACTGATACCAGTTCTAGTTATAGGGAGCAATGCTCCGGACGGAATGGGCCCCCACCAGCCTCTTTGGACGGCCAACTGCCCACCCGAACCCCTCACATCACCCCACCTCCGCGACGGCTGACATCACGTGTCCATTTCCCCCCTACCCAAGCCTGGAGTCCCCCCATGGACCGAACCCCCGGCTCCCCCCCTCTCCCGCCGCGGCCTCATACGCACCGGCGTCGGCGCCTCGCTCGCCGCGCTCGGGCTCGGCGTCGGCGCGCAGACCGCATCGGCCGACGTGGCCGTCACCAAGCGGTTCGACCTCACGCAGCCGTCGCACGACCTGTTCCGATCCGCGAACACGCACGGTGCGCGGGTCCAGCAGAGCTTCGCCTTCGACTGGGTGAACAAGTTCCTGTTCGTGGCGACCAAGCGGAGCGGAAGCCCCGAGTCCGCCGGCGACCTGTGCATCAACAAGATGGACTTCGACGGGAACTACCTCTCGTACATGCACCTCAACGGCTTCGGCCACGGTGTCGCCTTCGCCGCACTGCCGGACGGCTCCGGCACCGAGCTGTGGATCGAGTGCGCCGCGAACGGCAACGGGTACGGCACCGCGCTCGCCCCCATCCGGTACACCCCCGCCACCACCCTGAGCTCGCCGGCCGGCTCGGCCGCCTACCGGCCGATCGCCGGGGCCACCGAATACACCTGCTCCGTCGATCCGGTCTACCGGCGCGTGATCGTGCGCTACCACACCAGCGGCGGCAAGCGCATCGCCGTGTACCCCCTCTCCGCCTTCGAGACGCGCAGTTTCGGCACGCCGCTGGTCGACTTCAAGCAGCCGACGATCTCCGGTACTCCGCAGGGCTACACCCTCTACGGCTCGTACATGTACTTCCTGACGGGTGACGCCTACCCCGGCGACGGCACCCCGACCGGCGACGGCAACTCCTATGTCACGAGCATCGACATCAACACGGGCACCGTGGAGCAGGGCCCCGTCCTCACCAAGGCCGGCGCCACCCTCCACCACCGCGAGCCCGAGGGCCTGGCGATCTACCGTACGGACGCCGGCGAGGCCCGTCTCTTCATCGGCTTCGCCACCGGGGTGGAGGGCGACCGACGCTCCAGCATCTTCTACAAGAACGTGCTGGTCTGAGCCATGTCCGCCCGGCGGCCCGTCATCGGCCGCCGGGGGGACACCGACCACGACGGACGGATCGCGGCCTCAGGGGGACGGGCGAGGACAAGGCGACGCAGGCCACTCTGACGGATCGTCAGTTCTCGTTATAGTGGGCCGTGTTCGAGCAGGCGTCTTGCCGTCGCGGAGAGATGAGGGCCCATGAGCCAGGTGACCGAGCACGGCGGAGGCGTCTGGTCGATCCGGGTTCCCATCCCGGACAACCCCCTCGGGCACACCCTCGTCCACGTCCTCGACACCGACCGGGGGCCCGTGCTCATCGACACCGGCTGGGACGATCCCGCGTCCTGGACCGAACTGGCCGACGGGCTGGTCGCGTTGGGGACCTCCGTACGGGACGTGCACGGGGTCGTCATCACCCACCACCACCCCGACCACCACGGCCTCTCGGGGCAGGTCCGCGAGGCGTCCGGGGCGTGGATCGCGATGCACGCCGCCGACACCGCCGTCGTCCGCCGCACCCGCGAGTCCGAGCCGGGTACGTGGCTCGACTACCTCGCCCGCAAGCTGACCGCCGTCGGCGCGCCCGAGGAGCACACCGCGCCGCTCCTCGCCGCCCGGGCCTCCGGCCGCCGCGCGAGCACCCTGCCCGGGCTCCGCTCCGCCCTGCCCGACCGCGAGATCGTCCCCGGCGAACTCCTCGACCTCGCCGGCCGCCGGCTGCGCGCGATCTGGACCCCCGGCCACACCCCCGGCCACGTCTGCCTGCACCTGGAGGAGGAACACCCCTCCCGACTCCCCGGGCACGGCCGGCTCTTCTCCGGCGACCACCTGCTGCCCGGGATCTCTCCGCACATCGGCCTCTACGAGGACCCGGACGACTCCACGGTGACCGACCCCCTCGGCGACTACCTCGACTCCCTGGAGCGGATCGGCCGGCTCGGCGTCGCGGAGGTGCTCCCCGCCCACCAGTACGCCTTCGCCGACGCGGCAGGGCGGGTACGGGAGTTGCTCGACCACCACGAGGAGCGGCTCACCCGGCTCCTGGACCTCCTCGCGACGCCGCTCACCCCCTGGCAGCTCGCCGAGCGCATGGAGTGGAACCGCCCCTGGGACCAGATCCCGTACGGCTCCCGGCACATCGCGGTCAGCGAGGCCGAGGCGCATGTGCGCCGGCTCGTGAAGCTGGGCCGCGCGGAGGCGGTGGCGGGTACGGAGCCGGTGACGTACGTGGCGGTGTGAGGCCCGGCGTAGACCTCACGCTCAGGCTTTGGCGATCCTGATCACCGACGCCCCCAGGATCAGCGGAGCCGTACCGCCGCCGAGGATCATCATGGGAAGGGCCACCCACAGCAGCCAGTGCTCGCCGCCGTAAGCCGCGGCGTTCTCCACGAACATGACCCACAGGACGTGCATGACGGTCATCGCGATCAGCGCGATCCAGAACAGCCCCACGCCCACCGTCCACAGCCGGACCCTGCCGGGCGGGACCGTCAGCAGGCGCCGCCGGTAGAGGTGGAGCCCCACCATGGCGGCGAACAGGGCCAGGGTGCCGGGCACGCGCCACCACGCGTCCGCCGCCCACTGGAAGGGGCCCTGTTCCTGGTCCGATTCGGAGGGGTACCGCATCGCCCGGTCCATGAGGTCGACGCCGCCAATGAGGAAGACCACCATCGGGAGCAGGAAGAACAGCGCGTACAGCGGTCTGCCGAGCCCGAGCTTCAGGGTGTTCACCGCCCTCTCGCGGGCGGACGGGGCCCTGGACTCGGCCCGGGCACGCGGCACGGCCGCCTTGGGCCGGGGTCCGGGCGACACCCGGGCTGGGTAGGGGGTCGGGGTCAGGTTCGGGTCCTGGTTCGGGAGGACCGCCGTGGGCTTCGGGGCGTGCGAATCCAGGGCGGTGGTGACGCGCTCCGACGACGCCGTGGCAGCGGGCTCGCCCACCTCCCAGGAGTCCTCCTCCGCCTCCGCGTTGAGCAGCTCCTCCGCCTTCTGCGCGATCGCGGCGATCACCGGCCCCGGCAGCCAGGAGCCGGTGGTCGCGCCCCGCTCGTCGGCGACGGCGGCCAGTTCGGCGACGGTCGGGCGGTCCCCCGGCCGCTTGGCCAGGCAGTGCCGCGCCAGCTCACCGAAGCGGCCGCCGACCCCGTCGAGGTCCGGCTCGTGGTGGACGAGCCGGTAGAGCAGCTCGGCCACCGAGCCGCCGCCGAACGGCCCGCGCCCGGTGGCCGCGAAGGCCAGGACCGCGCCGAGCGAGAAGACGTCCGCGGCCGAGGAGATCTCCTTGCCCTCCGCCTGCTCGGGCGACATGTAGCCGGGCGAACCGACCACAAGACCGGTCCCGGTCAGCGCCGTCTCGTCCGCCGAGCGCGCGATGCCGAAGTCGATGAGGAGCGGTCCCGACTGCGCGAGCAGCACGTTGGACGGCTTGACGTCCCGGTGCACCAGGCCCGCCCCGTGCACCCCGTCGAGCGCGTGCGCGAGCCCGGACAGCAGCCGCCACAGGGCCTCCTGGGGCAGCGGCCCATGGGCGATCACGGCCTCGGAGAGCGCGGGCCCGGGAACGTACGCCGTGGCCAGCCAGGGCACCGCCGCCTCGGGATCCGCGTCCAGTACGGGTACGGTGCCCGCGCCCCGTAAGGACTGGGCAGCCTTGACCTCGCGGGCGAACCGTCGCCGGAATCCGGGGTCACCGGCCAGCGTGCCGTGCACCACCTTCAGCGCGACCGTCCGCCCACCCGGCGAACGGCCGAGATAGACGCAGCCCATGCCGCCCTCCCCCAGGCGGTAGAGCAACCGGTACGCGCCCACCCGACGCGGATCGGTCTCGGTCAACGGCCGCATTTCACACCCCCGTGAGACGCCGTCCTCGCGAACAGCGGCCAGCATGGCACAGCGGGCCCCCGCCCCGGCGGCGAGTCCGCGAAGCCGGGCAGCCCCCCTCGTACCCACCCGGCACGGGCCCCGGGAGAGCCGGGGCAGCCCCTTCCTCCCCACCCGCGCAGGGGCCGGTGGAGAGCCGGGGCAGGCCCTTCCTCCCCACCCGGCCCGGCCGGGTACGGGCCGGTAGAGTGTGCGAGTCGTCATCACACCCGTACGGGGGGAAGCCGGTGCAAATCCGGCGCTGACCCGCAGCCGTGACCGTCCCTCGCAGCGCGCCAAGGCGCCCTGAGGACGGAAGTCGGAATGCCCCGCCCGGGACGTGACCGCCGGCACCGTCGAGGAATACGGAGCCGAGCCTGGTGCCTCAGCGTGCCGGTGCCCGGCCGCAGGAGAGGCCACCACACGCATGACCACCGTTCGCCGCGGCGCCGCCGCCTTCGCAGCCGCAGCGGTGCTCTGCACCGGTCTGGCCCCCGTCGCCACCGCCGCGCCGTCGCCCTCCGCGACCCCCGCGCCGCCCGCCGTCCCGGCCGGTCTCTACGGCACGAAGGATCCGACGTACGACGGCGTGTGGCGCCAGTCCCTCGCGTTCATCGCCCAGACGACCAACGGCGTCCAGCCCGCCGACGAGGCCGTGGCCTGGCTGACGAAGCAGCAGTGCGCCAACGGCGCCTACTCTTCCTTCCGCGCGGACCCGGCGAAGCCCTGTGACGCGACCACCATGCTGGACACCAACGCGACCGCCGTCGCCGTCCAGGCGTTCACCGGCGTCAGGGCCAAGAGCACCGACCCCGAGCCGCTCGGCAAGTCCGCCGAGGCCGGCGCGAGCTGGCTGAAGAGCGTGCAGAACAAGGACGGCGGCTGGGGCTACAACCCCGGCAGCCCCAGCGACGCCAACTCCACCTCGATCGTCGTCAGCGCCCTCACCGCGCTCGGCCAGAAGCCCGGCGAGGTGAAGTCGGCCGACGGCAAGACCCCGTACGACGCGCTGCTCACCCTCGCCCTGCCCTGCTCCACCAAGGACGGCGCGGGCGCCTTCGCGTACCAGCCCGACAAGGACGGCAAGCTGCTCGCGAACGCCGACGCGACCGCCGCCGCCACCCTCGCGGGGCTCGGCAAGGGCATCACGGCGCTCGGTGTCGAGCCCCAGCAGACGCCGGCCTGCACGGCCGAGACGAAGCCCACGATCGACCGGGCCGCGCTCAACGGCGCCTCCTACCTGGCCGCCGCGCTCGCGAAGACCGGCCACCTGAACACCCCGCCGATGCCCGGCGCCACCGACCCGACCGAGCAGCCCGACTACGGCAACACCGCCGACGCCGTCGTCGCGCTCGCCGCCGCCGGTGCGACGAAGGAGGCGACCGGCGCGCTGACCTGGCTCAAGGCGAACTCCGCGCCCTGGGCGAAGGAGAACGGCCCGGCCGCGTACGCGCAGCTGATCCTGGCCGCGAAGGCGATGCACGTCGACCCGACCGCGTTCGGTTCGACCGACCTGATCAAGGAGCTGACCGCCACCGGCCCCGCGCCGAAGGCCACGCCGTCCCCCAAGGCCGAGGCGAGCCAGGAGAGCGACTCCGACTCGTTCAACCTGTGGTGGATCATCGGCATCGGCGCGGTCGTCGGCATCGGGATCGGCTTCCTGCTGAGCGGGCGCAAGAAGTGAGGGCACGGCTGCTCGGAGCGGCGGCCGGTGTCGTCCTGACCCTGGCCGCCACCGCCGCGCCCGCCGAGGCGGCCGGCTATCGCTACTGGTCGTACTGGGAGAGCGACGGCGCGACGACGTGGTCGTACGCAACCCAGGGCCCGGCGACCGCCCGGCCCTCCGACGGCGACGCGATCGGCTTCCGCTTCGCGGTCAGCGAGGACGCCAACGACGCTGCCAAGCCCACGACCGGCCCCGACTTCGCGGGGATCTGCGGCAGTACGGGCGAGAAGGCCGGCACCAAGCGGGTCGCCGTCGTGATCGACTTCGGCACCGTGCAGGACGCCCCGCAGGGCGAGACCCCGCCGCAGCCGCCGGTGAAGACCGGCTGCGCCCAGGTCCGTACCGACGCGACCAGCGCGGAGGCGCTGGCCGCCGTGGCGAAGCCGCTGCGGTACGACAGCGCGGCGCTGCTGTGCGGGATCGCCGGGTACCCGGCGAAGGGCTGCGGCGAGCAGGTGGCGGAGGAGAAGAAGCCCAGCGGCAACGCCACGGCGACGTCGGCCTCTCCCCAGGCTGGCGGGGGCGACGGCGGTGGGCCGTCCGTCGGGATCCTGGTGGGCGGAGCCGCCGTACTCGTCCTCGGCGGGGCCGCGCTCTGGAAGGCACGCCGCCGCGCATGATCCGTGCCCCCGAGGCGAGCCGTTCCAACGCGCTGCACGCGGGCGCCTGGTGGATCTGGGCGCTCGGTCTGGCCGTCGCCGCGTCCCGTACCACCAACCCGCTGCTCCTCGGCCTGATCGTCGCGGTCGCGGGCTATGTCGTCGCGGCCCGCCGTACGGACGCCCCGTGGGCGCGTTCGTACGGGGCGTTCGTGAAGCTGGGCCTGTTCGTGGTGGCCCTGCGGGTGGTGTTCTCGGTGGTGCTCGGTTCGGCGATCCCGGGGACGGTGGAGCTGTTCACGCTGCCCGAGGTGCCGATGCCGGAGTGGGCGCAGGGCGTGCGGATCGGCGGCCGGGTGACGGCGGAGCAGGTCGTCTTCGCCGTCTACGACGGGGCCAAGCTGGCGACCCTGCTGATCTGTGTGGGCGCGGCGAACGCGCTCGCGAACCCGGCGCGGCTGCTCAAGTCGCTGCCGGGCGCGCTGTACGAGGCGGGAGTCGCGGTCGTCGTGGCGATGACGTTCGCGCCGAACATGGTGGCCGATGTGGTGCGGTTGCGGACCGCCCGGCGGCTGCGCGGGCGGCCGACGGGCGGGGTGCGGGCGGTGCTGCAGATCGGGCTTCCGGTTCTGGAGGGCGCGCTGGAGCGCTCGATCGCGGTGGCGGCGTCGATGGACGCGCGGGGGTACGGGCGTACGGCGCAGGTGCCGCCGGCCGTACGGCGGACGACGAACCTGCTGACGCTGGGCGGGCTGCTCGGGGTGTGCGCGGGTTCGTACGGGCTGCTGGCGGCGGAGGGCGCGGGGTACGGGCTGCCGCTGGTCGTCGCCGGGCTTGTCGCGGCGATGGCGGGGCTCCGGCTCGGTGGCCTGCGTGCGGTACGGACCCGGTACCGGCCGGACCGGTGGGGAGCGCGAGCGTGGCTGGTGGCCGGTTCGGGCGTGGCGGTGGCGGCGCTGATGATCTGGGCGAACGTGTACGCGTACGACGCGCTGCATCCGGGGGTCGTACCGCTGGAGGCGCCGGAGCTGCCGGTGTGGCCGGCGGTGTCGCTGCTGGTGGGGTTGGTTCCGGCGTGGGTGGCCCCGGTGCCTGTCTCCGCATCCGCATCCGCATCCGTATCGAGGGAGTCGTAGTGATCCGGTTCGAGAACGTCTCGGTGCGGTACGGGGACGGGGCCGCGCCCACGCTCCAGGGCCTCGACCTGACGATCCCGGAGGGCGAACTCGTCCTGCTCGTCGGCCCGTCGGGGGTCGGCAAGTCGACGCTGCTCGGCGCGGTGTCGGGCCTGGTCCCGCACTTCACGGGCGGCACGCTGACGGGCCGGGTCACGGTCGCGGGGCGTGACACCCGTACGCACAAGCCGCGTGAGCTCGCGGACGTGGTCGGCACGGTCGGCCAGGACCCGCTCGCGCACTTCGTGACGGACACGGTCGAGGACGAGCTGGCGTACGGGATGGAGTCCCTGGGCCTGGCGCCCGCCGTGATGCGGCGGCGGGTCGAGGAGACCCTGGACCTCCTGGGCCTCGCGGAGCTGCGCGACCGGCCGATCGCGACGCTCTCCGGCGGGCAGCAGCAGCGGGTGGCGATCGGCTCGGTGCTGACCCCGCACCCGCGGGTCCTCGTCCTGGACGAGCCGACGTCGGCGCTCGACCCGGCGGCGGCGGAGGACGTCCTCGCGGTACTCCAGCGCCTTGTCCACGACCTCGGCACGACGGTCCTGATGGCGGAGCACCGCCTGGAGCGGGTGGTCCAGTACGCGGACCAGGTCCTGCTGCTGCCGGACGGGGTCATGGGCCCGCCGCCCGAGATCATGGCGATCTCCCCGATCCACCCTCCGGTCGTCTCCCTGGGCCGCCTGGCGGGCTGGCGCCCGCTCCCTCTGACGATCCGCGACGCCCGCCGAATGGCCTCCGACCTCCGGTCCCGCTTGGAGGGCCGGGTGCCCGAGGCGGCGGGGGCACCAGGGGGCGGCGGCCCTGCGGGGCCTTTCCCCCACCCCGCCCCTTCCCGTAACCGGGGGCTCCGCCCCCGGCCCCCCGGTCCTCAAACGCCGGACGGGCCGAATACGCCCCCCACCCCCGGACCGACGGCCGAACCGACCGACACTGCAACCACCGCCCAGCGGGGCCCGGAGGCAGACGCCTCCACCCTGCGGCACGAAGCCGCCGCCCCCCACGGGCCAGGGGCGCCGGCCCCGGACACCTCGGCGGAGCCGCGCGAAGCTGCCGCGCAGCCCGGGCCGGGGGCGGCAGCCCCCGCCGACCACCCGTCCACCACCCCCCAGGGCCGGCGCGAAGCCGCCGCTCCCCCCGGTGATCAACCGTCCCCCAGCCCCCGGCAGGGTTTCGGGAAGGGGCGGGGTGGGGGAATCTCCCTGTTCCGGCGGCGCGCACGAGGCGCCGCCGGCACGGCCCCGCCCCCCACCGCCCCCCTCGTCGACGTCCGCGCGCTCGGCGTGCGTCGGGGGCGGGTCGAGGCGTTGCGGCGCGTGGAGTTGCGGGTCGACGCCGGCGAGACCGTCGCGCTCATGGGACGCAACGGCGCCGGCAAGTCCACCCTGCTCAACGCCCTCGTCGGCATCGTCGAGCCCACCTCCGGCACCGCCCTCGTCTCCGGCCGGGCCCCGCACCGCACCGACCCCCGCGAGCTGATCCGCCACGTCGGTCTCGTGCCGCAGGAGCCCCGTGACCTGCTGTACGCGGACACCGTCGGCGCCGAGTGCGCCGCCGCCGACACCGACGCGGGCACCGCCCCCGGGACCTGCCGGGCCCTGGTGTCCGAGCTGCTGCCGGGCGTCGCGGACGACACCCACCCCCGCGACCTCTCCGAAGGCCAGCGCCTCGCCCTCGCGCTCGCCGTCGTCCTCACCGGACGCCCCCCTCTCCTCCTCCTCGACGAGCCGACCCGCGGTCTCGACTACGCCGCCAAGGCCCGCCTCGTCACCCACCTGCGCGAGCTCGCCGCCGCCGGGCACGCGATCGTGCTCGCCACCCACGACGTCGAACTGGCCGCCGAGCTGGCGCACCGCGTGGTGATCCTGGCCGGCGGCGAGGTCGTCGCGGACGGCCCGACGGCGGAGGTGGTCGTCTCATCCCCCGCCTTCTCCCCGCAGGTCGCCAAGATCCTCGCCCCGCAGCCCTGGCTCACGGTCGAGCAGGTCAGGGAGGCCCTGTGAGCCGGCCCATCCGCCTCGGCGTCCGTTCCGTCGCCGCGCTCGCCCTCGTCTCCACCGTCGGGCTGATCGCCGTCGGCTGGCCCCTCTTCGCCGACAGTGACTCCGCCGTCACGACGCACGCCGCCGACGCCCCCTGGTTCTTCGCCGCCCTCCTCCCCCTCCTCATCGCGGTCGTGGTCGCGACGATCGCCGACTCCGGCATGGACGCGAAGGCCGTCGCGATGCTCGGCGTGCTCGCGGCCGTCGGCGCGGCGCTGCGGCCGCTCGGGGCGGGCACGGCCGGCCTGGAACCGATGTTCTTCCTGATGGTGCTGAGCGGCCGGGTCCTCGGGCCGGGCTTCGGCTTCGTCCTCGGGGCCGTCACGATGTTCGCGTCCGCCCTGCTCACGGGCGGTGTGGGCCCCTGGATGCCGGTCCAGATGCTGGCCATGGGCTGGTTCACCATGGGCGCGGGCCTGCTGCCGGGCGCGGCGGAGCGCGGGATCCGGGGCCGGAGCGAGCTGCTGATGCTGTCTGCGTACGGCTTCGTGGCGGCCTTCGCGTACGGCACCGTCACCAATCTCTACGGCTGGGTCACCGTCGGCGGCCTCGGCACGGGAGTCTCCTTCCAGCCCGGGGACCCGGTGAACGAGAACCTGGTGCGCTTCCTGGCGTACGTCCTCGCCACCTCCCTCGGCTGGGACCTCGGCCGGGCCTCCCTCACCGTCGTCCTCACCCTCACCGTCGGCGGAACGCTCCTGAAGGCGCTCCGGCGGGCCACGCGACGCGCCAACTTCGAGGCCCAGGTCACATTCGACGGCCCGAAAGAGGCCCTCCGGGGTGAGGCGCCCCACAGGACCTAGGTCACGTACGAGGCGGCATAGGAGACGGGGCATACCCTCCTAAATCCCCACACACCCGTCGTCGAACTGCGAAAACGTCCCATCCCCCGCCCCCGGACCTTCGCCGCGGGTCCGACTCCGCTTCGTACCGGGGGTCGTTGCGTCGCCCGTTCGGCCCTGCT